>JBCDIP010000461.1:0-3533 GCA_038748855.1 Pseudomonadota bacterium | reverse complement strand
TTTCAGGATCACCAGATCGTGCAGAGCGAACATGTGGTGCGGTGTGTAGCAGAAGAACACGATGTTGTTCTTCTTGGCCACAGCGTTGTCCACCTCGGCCAGAGCCAAGGTTTCGTCCATTTCCTTCAGCTGCATGGTTTCAGAATAGCCGTAGGACTTGGCCCGGATCTTCTCCACATTGGTGGACGCCCAACCGGCAGCACCAATCCAGATTTCGCCTTTGCCGTCGCCGTCGGTGTCGAAGTTCTTCGCCATGTCGGGGTTTGACAGCTCAGAGAGCTCCTTGATGCCGGTGCGCTCTGCCGTGCCCTTGGTGACGCACATGGCTTGGTCGCCTGCAACACCGTTCGGGTTCATCTTAACGGTGCCTTTTTCCTTCACGAACTTGGTGTTCAGGTTCACTTGGTTCGGCAGCCAAACTTCCGGGTGCACGTGCATGGCACCGGAGTCCATAGCTTCAAACACGATCGGGTTCGTGCCGTTTTGCAGCTCAACGTCGAGACCGAGATTGTCTTCCATCACAGTCTTCAGAACGTGTGCTGTCACGCGCACTGACGGCCAGTTCGGCACGCCGATGACAACGTCAGCGGCTTGGGCTGCGGTTGAGCCCATCAGCGCAAGTGCCAGGCCCGTGCCCAGCATGGTTTTCTTGAGTTTCATTTGGGTATGACTCCT
Source organism: Pseudomonadota bacterium (assembly GCA_038748855.1). GTDB lineage: Bacteria > Pseudomonadota > Alphaproteobacteria > Rhizobiales > CAJQND01 > JAAEUE01. The sequence goes on along the minus strand of JBCDIP010000461.1, from coordinate 2,858 downwards.
TTTCTCCCAACACCCTGTTTAACCTGCAGATTTCGGTCTGCTGCCTTTTCGGCCCTCTAGGGTATCTGCACCTTAGTGCGCCCCTAGATAGAAAGTAAGGGCCAAAAACTCTTATCTACTCATCCAAATGCGACGAAGCGCGCGGACGGGCGCGCACCCGCTCACGATACCATTGCGATGAGATCTATTCGTCCACCTTCCGTTAGCGCGCTTTTTAAGTTTTATCTTCTTTTAACATTTGAAAGCGCTTTCAAAATTTAACTTTGCAAAGTTCTTAACCAGAGTCAAGTTGGCTATGAACATAGGATTGGACTTGAAATGAAAATCGATAACCCTCTAAAATAATTGTAATAAAATAACAAACTTGCGGAATGCCGCAAAGTTGGAAACACTGGGAATATGGGTATTGAACTTGAAAGCGCTTCCAAATCTCCCTCTTTGGGCCGCGTTACCCTAGAGGATGTGGCGCACTTGGCGAAGGTTTCACCCGCCACAGTGTCGCGCTGTCTGAACCGGCCGGAGAGTGTCAATCTAGACAAGCGGGCCCGGGTCAACCAAGCTATCCAAACCTTGGGCTACGTGCCCCATGGGGCAGCGCGGGCGTTGGCGTCCAAGCAATCGCGCATGGTGGGAGCGGTGTTTCCGGCGATCGACAACACGCTGTTCGGCACGTCCCTGGATGCCTTTCAGCGCACCATGGCGGATGCCGATTACACGGTGATCGTGGCCTCATCCGACTATGACCCGGTGCGTGAGAAGCAGCATGTGCGGCGCATGCTCCAGAGCGGTATTGATGCTCTGATGCTGGTGGGCTTGGCGCGCGATGAGGAAACCTATGAGCTGATCAGCGCCCACGCCATCCCTTATGTGACCGTCTGGCGTCTTTCGGGCGAGCAGTTGCACCCGGCGGTTGGGTTCGACAATCGCGCGGCCGCAGAGCATCTGACCGGCTACCTCTTCAGCCTGGGCCATGAGCGCATTGGCGTTCTGTCCGGCATTCTGGAACATAATGACCGGGCCCAAGACCGGCTCGCCGGCGTGCGCGATGCGTACGCGAAGCAGGGCCGCACGCTGGCGGACAACGACTTGATCGAGCGCCCCTTCGGCGTGGAACAAGGGCGCGAGATGCTTCGGCTGATCATGAGCCAGGAAACCCCGCCCACGGCCGTGGTGTGTGGGGCCGAGCCCCTCGCCTATGGGGCGATCTTCGAAGCGGCGGCTCAGAACATCGACGTGCCTGGCGATCTTTCCGTGGCTGCGTTCGATGACACGTGGCTCGCCGGCCAGATCTCCCCGAAGCTCACCACGGTGCGCACGCCGAATATGGAGATCGGGGAGGAGGCGGCGAAGTATCTGATTGCCACCCTGTCCGGCGTGCAACCACCCTTGCCGCGCCCGCTGGAGACGGATCTGATTATCCGGGAGTCTACCGGCCGCCCACCCGCGGGGTGAGGGCTTCCGCGTCCTTGCGAACGCGAGGGCCCATAGCTCTCTTCTTTCCCTTCGCCCAGAAGGTCCTCGCTTTCGCAAGGACGCGGGGCGATTTTCACCTCCCAAATTGCGCCAATCCGGTGTATGGCGTCCGTCACAACAAGACCCGCCTCGGAGAGACCCTGAGATGACCCTCAAAACCGGTGATGCAGAGCAGCAAGTTCTTGAGACCACCTATTGGTGGGGCGTGCCCACCCTCTTCCGCTGTCCGCATGATCCGGACCTCGCCAACTGCGATATTGGCCTGGTGGGCATCCCCCACAGCGCCGGCAATGGGACCACCGAGCACGACCAGCACCTGGGCCCCCGGGCGGTGCGCCATGTGTCGCCCTCTGCGCGCCGGGTGCACAACACGTTCGGCCTGTCGCCGTGGGAGACCTGCCGGATCAACGATCTGGGCGACGTGCCCTTGCCGGAAGTGAACAATAACGAGATGTGCATTGAGCGCATGACCGACTACTTCAAGGCGGTGAGCGCGGCAGGCGTCAGGCCCGTTTGCATAGGCGGCGACCATGGCATTACAGGCGGCGTGCTCCAGGGGCTGGCCGGCGCCGGCTCCAAGCTGACCGACGGCAAGCCCGTGGCGCTCCTTCATCTGGACGCCCACACGGACACCTATGACCAGCTCGATCATTTCTTAGGCTCAAAAAAGTCGGCCGCCCATTGGGCGAGCTATCTGGTGAAGCAGGGCCAGGTGGATGCGAGCAAAAGCGTGCAGATCGGCCTGCGCGGCAACACCCGGTCGCTGGATTGGCTGCAGCCCAGCTATGATCTCGGCTACGAGGTCATCACCATGGACCGCTACCGCGAGCTCGGCGCTGCGCAGTGCTGCGAGATCATCCGCGAGCGCCTTGGCGATGCGCCGGTCTATATCACCTTTGATCTGGACTGCCTGGACCCCACCATCGCGCCCGCCGTCTCCAACCTGGAGCCGGGCTGCCGTGGTTTTGATATCGACCAAGCCATCGAGCTGGTGCAATCGGTGCGCGGGCTGAATGTGGTGGGCGGCGACGTGGTCTGCCTGATGCCGACCAAGGATCAGCCCAACAATATCACCGCTATGGTGGCCGCTGCAGTGATGTTCGAAATGATCAGCCTGATCGCCGACCGGCTGAAATCAAGCGCTTAAGAGTACCCGTACAGAATATGTCTATACTTTTAGGGATCGATACGGGCGGCACCTACACGGACGCCGTTCTGTTTGATGAAGACAAGGGCGTGCTTCAGACCGCCAAGTCTCTCACCACCCGTCATGATCTTTCCGTGGGCATTGCCGGAGCCGTCTCTGCGGTCCTGTCCGCCTCTAAGGTGCCGGCTTCCGAGATCGGTCTGGTGTCCCTCTCTACTACGCTCGCCACCAACGCGCT
>JBCDIP010000460.1:0-3541 GCA_038748855.1 Pseudomonadota bacterium | reverse complement strand
TCGTAAAGCCCCTGCTGGGCCTTGGTGGTGGACTTCACGTGCCATTCCAAAAGATCGGTGTTGAGGGCCTTGGCCACCTCGTGGGCCAGAACCGTCTTGCCCGTCCCCGGTTCGCCCTTCACCAAAAGCGGGCGCTCCAGGGTGATGGCGGCATTCACGGCGATTCGCAGATCATCCGTGGCCACGTAGTCTTTCGTGCCGTCAAATCGGGTCAAGAGTTCTCTCCTCAGATCAGAAGGGCCACTGGAGTGCCGGAGGCTGCCGGGCCAAGGCGGTCAATTGCGCGGCGACCCTAAGGTTTGTGCCCGGCGAATTCAAGCGCAAGCGTCAGACGCGGCGAAAAGCGGCCGCGAAGCTGGTGAAAAATTCTCTCGTTTTCGGGGGGTGATGGGCCGCTGTCATAGGGCGGTCATCAAAAATCGTTCAAAAGCAACACGCTGTAGCGGGTTACCAAAAATCCAGAAAGATGGGCTTTAGGTTAATTCTTGTCTTGTGGCGGTGGGATTGCATCGATATAAACGCGCGCAAATATGGCGCGGTTTGTGGTTCATTCGAGGGTAGAACATGGCAACCAAGTCGAAGTCCGGCAAGAAACCTGGTTCCAAAAAGAACGGTGCTAAGGTCAACGGGTCTGGGAAGAAGAAATCCCCTAAGTCCGCCAAGTCGTCTGAGATCTATGTGCCCTCAGATGACGAACCCTTCATGAACGAACGTCAGCAAGTCTATTTCCGCGATAAGCTTGAAGCCTGGAAGCAGGACATTCTGCGCGAGGGCCGTGAAACCCTGCAGCATCTGCAGGATGAGAACATCAACCTCCCGGACGTGGCGGATCGGGCGTCATCTGAGACCGACCGGTCTTTGGAGCTTAGAACCCGGGACCGTCAGCGCAAGCTGATCGCCAAGATCGATGCGGCGCTGAAGCGGATTGATGATGGCTCTTATGGGTACTGCGATGAAACAGGCGAGCCGATCAGCCTGAAACGCCTGGATGCGCGCCCGATTGCGACCCTGTCTCTGGAGGCCCAAGAGATCCACGAGCGCCGCGAGCGGGTGTATCGCTCGGACTGAGCCTCGCAGCATTCCATTTCGTCATGCCCGTTTAGACGGGTGTTCAGCCTTGAGCACCGAGTGAGCCGCCCTGGATCCCCGCCTTCGCGGGGATGACGGTGGGGGTGCGGGGATGACGGTGGGGCACAATCCCCGCGTCCTTGCGAAAGCGAGGACCTTCTCAGCCAAGGGATCGGTGTGAGCTATGGGCCCTCGCGTTCGCAAGGGCGCGGGGAGGGTGGCATGTACGCAGCTCGAAAACTCCCTCTAAAGGTGGCGGTCCTTAAGTGAGAACGAGCTGCTTTTAAGAGATTGATTCAATTGAGTAAACGAAAAAATTCCTTGTATTATTGCATTTTTTCCTTGACAGCGTGACGCTGTTTCGGCCATAAGCAGATACGCTGCAACAAAAGGGCTCTCAGACGGGCCCTTTTTTCGTGTCCGGACCCCGATCAGGCTACAGCCACAAACTCCGTAGACGCCTCAGACAACGCGCTCAAGATTGCCGGCGGGGGCTCGCGGTCCGTGACCAGCAGGTCGAACTCGCCAAAATCACACGCCTTCACCAAGGCCGTGCGGGAAAACTTCGTGTGATCGGTGATTACAATGCGCTTCTGGCCACACTCCAGCACCGTGCGGGCAAACTCCGCTTCGGCCAGCTGGTGGTCCATCAAACCGGTCTCCGCGCTCACCGCCGCAATGGAGATGATGGCGTAGCGCACTGAGAAATTGCGGACGAACTCAATGGCTGAACGCCCGAACGCCGCGCCATTGTCGCCATGCAGTTCTCCGCCCGCCATATAGACCGTGTTGCCGTTCACAATCGCCAAGGTGCGGGCGATGTCCGATGAATTGGTGACGATGGTCAGCCCGGTCTTGGACAAGAGCTCGCGCGCCAGGATGGAGGTGGTGGTGCCGGTGTCCAGCATCACGCTGTCCCCATCGGAGATCATGCCGGCCACATGGCGCGCGATGGCCAGCTTCTCTGAAGCATTCTCGCGCATGCGGCGGTCAAACGGGGCTTCGGCCCCAAAGTGGGGCGGGCTCACCGCGCCATGATGTTTGATCAGGCTGCCCGTCTCCACCAGAGGGCGGATGTCACGGCGGATGGTCTCCAAGGACACGCCCATGGTCCGCGCGAGCTCGCCAATGCGGATGGTGCCGGCAGTGCGCGCCGTCTCCACAATCTGCTGTTGGCGTCCTGTGAGATTGGTGTCTGATCTCGGCATCATGGCGCTGATTCTAGGGCAAATAGCAATAAATGCCAACAGATTTGGCCATAAAACAACAAATACGGTCAATATCTCACATAAAACCCACAAGTCCACTTGACTCACTGACCGGCCCCCAGGCACATTTCAACCCTGGGCGCATGCGGGGAAACCGGTCGAAATCAAGACGCCCAACACCTGGAGGATGTCACTCATGTTCAAGACTTCATCAATTCGCACGATGCTTGTAGCGGCCACGGCTTTTGCCGGTGTGGCGCTGGCGCCGCTCGGTGCGGCGGCGGATGTGGAATCCAAAGACCCGATCAAACTGACATTGCACGACTGGACGGGCCAGCTCATCACCACCCGGATCATGGGCGAGGTGCTGAAGAAAGCCGGCTACAACGTTGAATACGTGCAAGCCGACTATATTGCCCAGTTTGCCGGGCTTCAGTCGGGCGACCTGCATATCGCCATGGAAATGTGGGAAACCACAGGCAAGGACGCCATGGAAGCTTCGCTCAAAACCGGCAAGACGGTGGATCTGGGCGAAACCGGGATGGATGCCAAGGAAGAGTGGTGGTACCCGACCTACATGAAGGAAAAGTGCCCCGGCCTGCCCAACTGGGAAGCGTTGAAAGACGAAAAGTGCGCCGAAGCCTTCTCTATTCCGGAGACCGCTCCCAAGGGCCGTTATCTTGGCGGGCCGGTGACCTGGGGTGGCTATGATGACGAACGCGTGGAAGCGCTGGATCTGCCGATTGAGGTGATCCATGCGGGCACGGACGCAGCGCTCTTTGCTGAGCTGGAATCAGCATACCAGCGTAAAGCGCCCATCATGCTCTGGGTTTACGCGCCCCATTGGGCGGTTGCCAAGTTCGAAGGCGAGTGGGTGGAATTTCCTGAATATACAGACGCTTGCTACAAAGACCCCTCATGGGGCTCGAACAAGGACATGGCCTACGATTGCGGCAAACCCTTTGGCTGGATCAAGAAAGTGGGCTGGAAGGATGGCGAGAAAAAGTGGCCGGGTGCCTACAAGGCCGTGCGCAACTTCACCATCAAGAATGATGAGATGAGCCAGCTGATCGTGAAGGTGGATCTGGACAAGATGAAGCTGGAAGACGTGGTGGCCGACTGGGTCGCCAAGAACGAAGACCGCTGGAAGGCGTGGATCAAGTAACGGAGGCTCCCTGACCCTCCCTCCCGTCCTGCCCCCTCCGCGTCCTTGCGAAACCGAGGACCCAACCCACCGGGCCGCACCGTACGGGGGATGGGGCCGC
>JBCDIP010000459.1:0-3558 GCA_038748855.1 Pseudomonadota bacterium | reverse complement strand
CGCAGGTCAGGTTGCGCCAGACTTCAGCCACCGCCTGCTTGCCGCCTTCGAAAGGATTGGCCTCCACATAGCGCGGGGTCACGTCTGCGCACACCGCAAGGCCTTTATGGGGGGCACCTTCAACGCGCAGCACGGCAGCATCTCCGCCCGGAATTTGGGCCGTGTTGGATTGGATCAGGTGGTCATACTGCTGCCAAACCCAGCGCCTGGAACACACGTCCGGCGAGCCGATGAGCGTGAGCAGACAATCAGCCACGTCGTTGGGCGGCGGCACATCAGCGTGGCTGAGCGGCGCAGGTTCAGGGGGCGCGACCCAGGGCCGGTCATATTCTGGGGCTTCATCGCCGAGCTCTTTAATCGGCAGATCGGCCACCTTGTCGCCCTGGAAGAAGATGCGGAACCGCAGGCTATCGGTGGTTTTGCCCACGATGGCAAAATCCAGCCCCCACTTGGTGAAGATCGCCTCAGCCTCTTTCTCCAGCTCCGGATTGAGCACCATAAGCATGCGCTCTTGGCTTTCAGAGAGCATCATTTCGTAGGCACTCATGGCCTCTTCGCGGCAAGGTACCTGATCGAGATCCAGATCTATGCCCAATGAACCCTTGGCGCCCATCTCTACGGCTGAGCAGGTAAGTCCGGCAGCGCCCATATCCTGGATGGCGATCACCGCGCCTGAAGCCATCAGCTCAAGGCATGCTTCCAACAGGCACTTCTCGGTGAACGGATCTCCCACTTGGACTGTGGGGCGCTTTTCTTCTGAGTCATCGGCAAACTCCTGGCTTGCCATGGAGGCGCCGTGTATGCCGTCCCGGCCGGTCTTGGCGCCGAGATAGACCACAGGCAGTCCGACACCTTTGGCTTCCGACAGGAAGATTTTGTCGGCGTCCGCCAAGCCAAGCGCAAAGGCATTGACCAAGATGTTGCCATTATAGCGGGGGTGGAAGTTGACCTCGCCGCCCACCGTGGGCACGCCGAACGAGTTGCCATAACCACCGATGCCGGCGACAACACCGGAGACCAGGTGGCGGGTCTTGGGGTGTTCGGGCGAACCAAACCGCAGCGCGTTCATAGCCGCGATGGGACGGGCGCCCATGGTGAAAACATCACGCAAGATACCGCCCACGCCGGTTGCTGCCCCCTGGTAGGGCTCAATGAACGAGGGATGGTTGTGGCTCTCCATCTTGAAGATGGCCGCCTGGCCGTCGCCAATGTCGATCACACCGGCATTCTCGCCCGGACCCTGGATGACCCGGTCGCCCGTGGTCGGCAATGTGCGCAGCCACTTCTTTGATGACTTGTAGGAACAGTGCTCGTTCCACATGGCCGAAAAGATGCCAAGCTCGGTGAGCGTGGGTGTGCGGCCGATCAGATCCAGAATGCGCTCATACTCGTCGGGTTTCAGGCCGTGTTCGGCCACCAGTTCGTCTGTGATTTCAATATCGTTTGGAATGGACATGGGCGGCGCTGCGCATCGTGTTTAAGGGGAGGGACCAAGCGTGCGGCAAACTGCACTGAGTCCTCGTCTACCACAAGCACTTGAGCGTCATCTTGTGTTGAAAAACCCTCGATAAACGCGTTCAATACGTCAACCAAAAAGGCGGGAGGGAACGGCCATGGCGCGAGCAGGTGGATTTGCGCGGCATTTGGGGGATCATGCAAGCGCGATGCTGGTGGTCTTGCTCTTGTGCGTGCTGGCCTTTGTGACCACGCCGGCTTCGGCGCAAACCACCCAAGAGGCCCATGCGGTCAAGGCTCTTGAGCCGTTCCTGGAACAGGCGCGCAAGTCCGGTGCCACGGTCATTGTGGTGGATCCAAAGAGCGCCTCGGAAGCCGCCAAAGAACAAGAAGAGGCAAAGGTCGACCCGTTGGCTATGCTCAATCGGGCCCAGTTCCGCTTTCGTCTTGTTTTGCAGAGTGCGGAGAAGTTTGTGCACAACATCGGCGAGGCCCTGACCAAGGTCTCCACCGACGGCAACTTGTACTGGTTGCTTTGGGCTTTGGGCGTCAGTGTTCTGTCACTGGTTGTGGGGCGGTTCTTGGGCTCAAAGCTCAATATCTGGGCGCGCGATGCTTTCGCCGATACGTTCAATCCCGATCCCAAGGAGCGCTCCACTAAGATCCGATACCTGCTCTTCCGGTCCTTCATGATGGCGTTGACTGCCTTTGTGGCCAGTGCGTTCGCAGCTTTCGTGGTGTGGGTGATTGCCTACAATTATCGTGAAACGCTCGTTACGGGCTTTACCGTGGTCACTGTATTCTTTGCTATCAGGCTATCGCGCGCGGTCATGTTCAACATCATCGTTCCCGACATACCCAACTATCGTCTTTTGCATTTTGACGACGGCACAGCCCAATCCTTCTACACCTCCTTTATCGCCATCTTGACCGTGGCGGCAACGATGCTGGGGATCTGCCTTTGGATGGAAGCTTTGGGGCTGGATCTCAACTCCCACAAACTGGCGTTGATCATAGCCGGCGTGGTCATTGTCGCTATGTTCATTGGTCACGCGCTCATCTACCGCAAAGCGATAACCCAGGCGATATTGGGGCCCGGTGTTCACGGCTACTTTCCCTTTTGGCGCCGAGCGTTGTCAAAGATCTGGGTGCCCTTGGTGGTGGTCTATCTGATCAGCGCCTTTTGTGTTGCGGCCATCCGGCTTTTGCTCGATCTGCCAAGTGCCAATGGTCTGGTGTTTGGTCCCTTGCTGGTGGGTGTTGTGGCGCTGGGACTTTACGGCATCGGACTGATCATAATCGATTGGTACTTTGACCCGCGCCCGTCCCAATCCGAGCCCGAAGCAGAGGCCGTAGAGCTGGCGGAGGATGAGATCAACGAGGCTCCCAACGACGAGGCCTATAATCTGGGTTTGCGTCCCATATTCAAAGGCTTGGTAGAGCAGGGCTTTGCCATTCTCTTGGCGATCTTGGGGGTCGGCGTGATTATGGAACTGTGGGGCTTTGACTTTGAAAACCAGGCCAATCCATTCCTCAATTTCCTCGACATCATTCTCGTGATCTTTGCAGGCTACATGGCCTATCAGGCGGTGCGCATCTGGACGGACTATCAGATTGCTTTGGAAGAACCGGCCCCGGATCATGGGGACGGCGAGGCGGAGATGGGGGCTGGCCAATCGCGCCTTGCGACCTTGCTGCCCATCTTCCGGAACTTCCTGCTGATCACTGTGGTAACACTGGCCGGCATGATCGTCTTGGCAGAGTTGGGCGTTGATAGTGCGCCGCTCTGTGCCGGTGCCGGTGTTGTGGGCCTGGCGGTTGGCTTCGGGGCGCAAACCCTGATCAGAGATGTGTTCTCAGGGGCGTTTTTCCTGATGGATGATGCCTTTCGCAAGGGCGAGTACATCGATCTTGGCGAGGTGAAGGGGACGGTTGAGAAAATCTCCATCCGCTCCTTCCAACTGCGGCACCACAATGGACCGCTCAACACAGTGCCGTTTGGCGAAATTCGCTTCTTAAAGAACTTCTCGCGCGACTGGGTGATGATGAAGCTCAAGTTGCGCGTGACCTACGACACGGATGTGGAGAAGGTGAGAAAGTTGG
>JBCDIP010000458.1:0-3562 GCA_038748855.1 Pseudomonadota bacterium | reverse complement strand
GCCTGGATGATGACGTTCCTCGACACGGTGGACGGCAAACTGGCCCGCACCACACTGACCTCTTCAAAATGGGGCGATGTGTTCGATCACGGTATCGACTTGATCCATCCGCCCTTCTGGTATGCGGCCTGGGCTTTAGGGCTGGGCGCAGCAGGTCTTAGCTGGTCGGCTGAAATGTTCTCCTTTATGATGACCGCCCTGGTCGGCGGCTACATCCTGCAACGCATCATGGAAGGCATTGCCATCAAGGTTCTTGGCCTTGAGATCCACATCTGGCGGCCCATTGATACGTTCTTCCGACTGATCACGGCGCGGCGAAATCCCAACCTGGTGATCCTCACTGTGGTCACACTTCTTCTGGGCCGCCCGGATCTGGCGCTGGAATGGGTCGCTTGGTGGACGATTATCTGTCTGGTGCTGCACGGAATTCAATTGGTCCATGCGCTGATTGTGAAGTCCAAAGAGGGCAAACTGACCTCCTGGATGACCAAACCCATGGACACCACCACGTCGTCATGACCGCTGGCATCATCATCAATCCGCGCTCCAGCTCTGCCGGCAAGCGCGGTCGGCGCTTGGCCGATGAAGTGTCGAAACGCAGTGGCATCTTGTTGGAGAGCCTGGAGAATTTCTCTGACCTCACCTCTATTCTAGAGCGGTTCGCGGCCAAGGGCGTCACCACCTTGTTTATCTCCAGCGGCGACGGAACGGTGCAGGCGATCCAGACGTTGCTGGCGGAGAACCCCATCTTTGAGCGCCTGCCAACGCTCGCTCTCTTGCCCCACGGCACCACCAACATGACCGCCACCACTCTGGGATGCCGGCCGGGCAACCGGACGGCGATTGCCGATCTGGCAGAGAGCCAGGAGGCGCTCGCCAATCCTGCCATCCACAAAACGCGCCATACCGTCCGGATCGTCAACCCGGCCGGAAGCGGGCCCATGCACGGCATGTTCGTGGGCTGCGGCTCCATCAGGGGGGCTGTTGAGTTCACCCAGTCCGCTATGAACAACAACAATATCCGCGGTGAGCTGGCCCCACTGGCCACCCTGATTGCGCTTATGGGCCGGTATCTCTTCTCCAGCGCGGAAACCGCGATTGTCAAAGCCCACCCCTTGCATGTTGAGGTAGATGCGGAGACCATGGCGGACGGACCGCTTCTCTTGTTTATGGCGTCCACCTTGGAGAAACTGGTGCTGAGATGCCATCCCTATTGGGCGCCCGATACCAGCGAGATGAAGGCGCTCACCATTGCCTTTCCGCCCCCCAATGTGCTGCGCAACATCCTGCCCTTGATGTACGGCCTGCCAAACCGCAACCTGCCGGCCTCCTGCCAGAGCCGCTCCATTCAGGCCGCTCACCTGAGCGGTACTGAGGACTACGTGGTGGACGGCGAGTTCTTCCAGGCCCCTGCGGACGAACCGCTAAGGCTGGAGCTTGGCACCGAGTTCACCTATCTTTGCCCGTAACTCATGATGGGCCGTCAACATGCTGAAGATCCAAAGGCGCTCCGCAGCCTTGTGGAGCGGCAATTAGCGCTGCCCGTCAGCCGGCAGGTGGAGGCGATCGCCGGCACCGTGCGCGCCGAGGCGGCCAGAAGGGCCGGCGGCGATGCCGGTAAGACCGTGGCTGCCGTTCTGGGCTACGGCTCGTGCCTGCGCGATGTGTCCCCGGCGGAAGGTTTGGCCGACTTCTACGTGTTGCTAAGCGATGGGGCAGGGGTCAGCACCAATCGGCTGTCGCGCCTAGGTTGCCGCCTCGCGCCGCCCAACGTGTACTACGCCGAATGCGTTCATGAGGGCGAGGTGCTGCGCTCCAAGTACGCCGTGCTGCTGCTCAGCCAGTTTGAACGCTGGGTATCTCCTGCCACCCTCAACCCCTACTTCTGGGCAAGGTTCGCCCAGCCAAGTGCGCTTCTTTGGGTGCAAGAGGGCTATGAGGAAAGGGTGCGGGGCGCGATCGAGACGGCAATCATCACCATGCTGCGGTCCGCCTTGCCTTTGGCCGAGGGCGAAAGCGAGCATCACGACCTCTGGCTCACCGCGCTGAAGGCCACCTACGGCACGGAGCTGCGCTCTGAAAGCGAGGACAGGGCCCGGCACATCATGTCCACGGCGCCTGAATGGTATGACCAGACGGCGCGAGCGGTGGTGGGCGATGACCTTCCCGGCGCCCTGGAACGCCTGGCTGACCGGCACTGGGCCAAGGGCCGCTCTGACTGGAAGCGTCGGCGGTTTAAAGGGAAAATCCTCTCAGTCGTGCGCCTGATCAAAGCGGCCTTTACCTTTCAGGGCGGAGCCGACTACCTGGCCTGGAAGATCGAGCGCCATTCAGGCGTTCCGGTGAAGCTGTCGGACTTCGAGCGCCGACATCCCATTTTGGCGTCGGTCTGGCTGATGCCGAGGCTCTATCTGAAGGGTGCGTTTAAGTAAGCGAACACTGGGGTGCCACTTAAAAGTCACCCATCAAGGCCAAGTAGCGCGATTAAACCTGGAATTTCAGATGTTTACGCGAAATTGGGTTCGTTTCGTAAAACCCCACACCATTTCGCGTATTTCAACTATTTAGTGGCAAATACGCCAGCTAGCCCGCCTTTGCCAGGTGCACGCCCGTGGCCACGACCTCGCCGAACAGCTCGATGATCCGGTCAATATCAGCATCTGTGTGCGCGGCCGACACCGAGCATCTCAATAAGCACGTCTTGTTCGGCGTGCCGGGCGGAATGGCGATGTTCACATAGACACCAGCTTCCATGAGCGCGTTCCACATGGCGATTGTGGAGGGCTCATCGGGACACGTCACGGCAATCACTGGGCTCACCACATTGCAGCCAAGCTGCAGGCCGAGATCTGAGAACCCGTTGTAAAGCCGGGTTGAGTTCTTCTGCAGCTGCTCACGCCGCTCCGGCTCCGCCTGCAGGCGCTTCACTGCGGCAATGGACGTTGCCACAGACGCCGGCGAGGGCGAGGCGGTGAACATGTAAGGCCGCGAGGCATAGCGGATCATTTCAAACATGGGATCATTGCCGGCGCCAAATCCACCAATGGCCCCGACGCTCTTGGAGAAGGTGCCGACCACATAGTCCACTTCATCGTGGAAACCGGCCTCATCGGCCAAACCGCGGCCATTGGGGCCCAGAACGCCGAAGGAATGGGCTTCATCCACCAGAAGCTCAACGCCGTGCTTCTTCTTCACCTCAACAAACTCATCCAGCGGCGCCCGGTCGCCGAGCATTGAGTAAATCCCTTCAACCACCACTAGGCGGCCGCCGCCATCATCTTCCATGCGGGACAGGCGCTTATCCAGGTCTGCAGCATCGTTGTGGCGGAAGCGCACCAGCTTGGCACCTGACAGAGTGCAGCCGTCATAGATGGACGAATGGGAATCCGCGTCCAGAAACACCGTATCGCGCGGGCCCGCCAGGCCGGCAATCATGCCAAGGTTCGCCTGATACCCGGTGGTGAACACAATGCAATGCTCACGGTTCAGCATCTTGGCCAGTTCGGCCTCCAGCTCAGTGTGCAGCGCGTAAGAGCCGTTGGCGATGCGCGAGCCGGTGGTG
>JBCDIP010000457.1:0-3568 GCA_038748855.1 Pseudomonadota bacterium | reverse complement strand
GGCACGGTGTTCTCAGACGGCAAGCCGCGCATCATCCAGATCAAGGGCATCAACCTGGAAGCCGAACTCGGCCCTCACATGCTTTATGTCACCAACGAAGATAGGCCGGGCTTCATTGGCGCGTTGGGCACCCTTCTTGGGGATGCGGAGATCAACATCGGGACATTTCATCTCGGCCGGCACAGCCAAGGCGGGGACGCAATTGCACTGGTGGCGGTTGATGGTGGTGTACCGGCTAAGGTGCTCAACCAGATTGAGGCTTTGCCTCATGTTAAGCAGGTGAGCGATCTGACCTTCTGATCGGTGGTCTATTTGCTTGTGGCGTCGGTGACCCCGTCCCAATTTCGGGGCGGGGGATCTGCCCGATAGTCCGCAATGCGGGTCGCATAGAGATGGTAGATCCCATCTCGCGACGGTCCGCCGCTCGCACTGGCCTGCGCCTTTGCGAACGCAGCCTCGGCCTCGTCCCACTTTTGTGACCGAAACGCAGCCAGCCCGTCTGCGTGATGTTCTTGCATGGCCTTGAAGTCAGCACTGCCGGCCAGATCGTCTCGGCCAAGGAGTGCAAACACGCGCTCTGGTTCCTGCTTGCCCACCACTCGGATGAGATCGGCCTCCAGGTAGGCAAAGCCGGGCGCGCCGCGCAGGGTGGCTTCTCCCACCAGAATGGGAACGCCATAGTTCTTGGTCAGGCCTTCAATCCGTGAGGCCAAGTTAACCGCATCACCAAGCGCAGAGTAGTTGAAGCGCTGGAACGAGCCAAAGTTACCAACGCTGCAAATGCCGGTGTTGAGCCCGATCCCCACCTGGATATCGTGGCCTGTATCGGCGCGCACCTCATCAAGGCGCTCCAGCATGCTCAAGGCGCCGCTGCAGGCCTTTGCCGCATGGCCGTCCACATCCAAGGGGGCGTTCCAAAAGGCCATAATGGCATCGCCAATGTACTTGTCGATCGTGGCCCCATGCTCCATCAGCGTATCGCTCATGGGCGTCAGAAAGCCGTTCATGAGCTTGGTGAGCTGTTGGGAGTCCAGCTTCTCGGAGATCTTCGTGAAGCCACGCACGTCTGAGAAGAGGATCGTCAGCTCTTTATCTTCCCCGCCCAGTTTGAGCCCGTCAGGATCCTCCGCCAAACGTTCCACCATTTCAGGCGCCAGATACTGCGAGAACGCCCGACGCACAGAGCGCCGCTCCCGCTCGGCGGTGAGGAATAGAACGCCGGAGACCACCAGATAGACTGCCGTCGACCCCAGGATCGGATAAACCGGATCGAACAGATATTGGTGCTGTGAGAACGCATACCAAGAGCCCCCGGCCGACCAGGCCACGATGAACCCTCCCAGGACCGCACACCAGAACGGACCGATCTTCGGCATCAGCAAGATGAGGGCGAGGGCTGCAGCAATCATCGCCCAGCGTTCCGCACCGGTCGCCCAATCGGGGCGCGTTAGGTAAATGCCGGCCAGAATCTGTTCAATGACCTCCGCATGCACCTCCACGCCGGCTGTGGAGGATGAAAGGGGTGTGGCCCGAATATCGAGCAGGCCAGGCGCGCTGGTCCCCACCAGGATAATCTTGCCCGCCACGTCGTTCTGCAAGGTCTGCAGCTCGGTCTCATCGGCGCTCAGGATCTTGTTCACCGACATCACCCGGCCCGGCCTGTCACCGGAATAATAGATCCACACCTCGCCATTCTCGTTGGTGGGAATAACCACCTGGCCCACCTTCACCAGAACAATGCCGCCCTGACTGCCGGCAGCCCATTCGCCGCTGCCGTCATTGCTTTTGATGAAGATGGAATCTTCTCCCTGTGCCACCCTTAAGGCTTCTGCCACCAAGGACGGGTAGATCGTCTCGCGTAGTGCGGAGACCAGAGACAGGCGGCGCACCACTCGGTCCACCCGGTCCGGTTCGAACGAGAAATAGCCAAGTCCAGGCGGCGCTTCATCCAAGATATCCAGATTGCTCACGGCACCCTGAAACTTAGGCAGATATTCAGCCGGGTCCGTTCCTCCATGAGACGTGCCGCGTTTTAGGGGAGGGCGCCGGTCATTGCTCTCATGGGTCAAGATCATCCCGCCAATGGTCGGTGTTTGGCGCAGGAACTCCGCCAGAAGCTTGTCATTGTCTGGCAGGCTCTCGAGATTTGCGTCCTCTTTCAGGAGATCCAGAGACCTTAGAAGGTCTGCCAGCCGGTTGGGAGACGTTCGGTCCGGCTCTGAGAAGACGATGTCGAAGGCAATGGCCGCAGCCCCAAGGTTGGTGAGCCTCTTCACCAGTTCTGCAATTTCCGTGCGGGGCCAAGGCCATTGTCCTCTGGCTTTGAGCGAGCTTTCATCAATATCAACAACCAGCACGGCGCTGTCTTCCTGAGTGCGCGGTTTGATCCTTTGATAACTGTCAAAAACAGACAGGCTGACCGCCTCAATCAACAGGGGTTGCGCATAGTGCAGGTAAATTGCACCCAGCAGCACCAATGCTCCGGCGGCCGGAGCGAGCCATGTTTTCAGTCTTGTTCTCAGCTTGGTGGCCAAGGGGCTGCCTCTGGGTGGGAATCGGTCTTATGGCCACCATAGCTTAATTTTTGCGATCAGGTGAGCCGATGCTGGTTGGGCTGCGTTGAATAGGCTAAAACAGGCCTCATGATGCTTAAGAAAACAGTTGATCCCGCCGAACACTTCCCTGCCGGCCACCCAAACGCTGCGTATGGCAAAATCGGAGTGCTGCTGATCAATCTCGGCACCCCGGAAGGTACGTCGTACTGGCCGATGCGCCGTTACCTGAAGGAGTTCCTGTGGGATGAGCGGGTGATTGATGTGCCGCGGCCGATCTGGTGGTTCATTTTGAACTGCATCATTCTCACCACGAGGCCGTCGAAGTCGGGTGAAGCGTACGAGCAGATCTGGAACCACGAACTGGACGAATCTCCCCTGAAGACCATCACGCGCAGCCAGGCGGAGAAGGTGGCCAATGAATTGGCTGTTCATCCCGGAATCGAAGTCGACTGGGCCATGCGCTACGGCTTGCCGCCGATCAAGGAGAAGATCGAGAAGCTTAAGGAAGCTGGTTGCGATCGGGTGCTGCTCTTCCCGCTCTATCCCCAATATTCAGCGGCCACCACGGCCAGTGTCCAGGACAAGGCGTTTGATGCGCTGAAAGAGATGCGCTGGCAGCCGGCGCTCAGAACCGTGCCGGCCTTTCATGATCACCCGATCTACATTGATGCTTTGGTCCGGTCGATGGAGGGCCATTTGGCCACATTGGATTGGACCCCTGATCTCGTTCTGGCGTCGTACCATGGCTTGCCCAAGCGCTACCTGGAGCTTGGCGACCCCTACCATTGCCACTGCATGAAGACCACCCGGCTGATGCGCGAAAAGCTGGGCTGGGAGAAAGAGAAGCTGCAGGTGGTGTTCCAATCACGCTTCGGCAGTGAGGAGTGGCTGAAACCCTACGCCGAAGACACGGTCCGCGAGCTTGCTCAAAGCGGCACCAAGAATCTCGCCATGATCATGCCGGCGTTCATCTCCGACTGTGTGGAAACTCTTGAAGAGATCGCCATTGGTCT
>JBCDIP010000456.1:0-3571 GCA_038748855.1 Pseudomonadota bacterium | reverse complement strand
CGGTCGTCACGAACCGGTGCCCCGAAGCAGACGATGCCGGGCTCGTTCTCCTGTTCTTCACGCGCAAAGCCCAGCCCGCGCGCTTCATCAACTTGAGCCTTTAAAGCGTCCGCCTCCGTCACCGTGAACGCGGTAAGCGCTGGCCGGTCGAGCCGGTCGATCATGGCCGCAGCCTCTTCCGGCGGGAGCGCGCTGAGGTAAGCCTTGCCTACACTGGTGGAATAGAACGGGACTTGCGTGCCGACGGTGGACATCATGCGGACCAACTCGCGGCTTTCAATCTTGTCGATGTAGACCATCACACCACCGCTCGGCACCGCCAGATGCACGGTCTCCCCCGTCACATCGCGCAGGCGCTCCAGTTCCGGGCCGGCCTCATGGCGCAGATCGCTCTGAGAGAGTGCGGTTCTCGCCAATGCGACCAAGCGGGCACCCAGGCGGTAGCTGTTCTGGCCGCAGGTCTCAATCAACCCTTCTGCCTCAAGCGAAGCGATGATCCGATAAAGCGTCGGGCGCGTCAGATCGCACATGTCCGCCAGATCCACCCGGCTGAGCGGGCGCCCCGCATCGGCGATCAGCTGAAGAACCTGGATGGAGCGGCCAAAGCTCTGTGCGCCCTGAATGGATGCTGCCATTAGACCCTCCCACAGCCGCGGCGTGTTGACATTGCCGCCAGCTTCCTGCATTGTCCATTTAATGGATATTAATCCATATTATGGACAAACACAAGAGCGAAACCTCTTCCGATGACACTGCATTCTTCCCCCTCGGTGTTGGTGACCGGGGCCACCAGCGGGATCGGTCAGGCGATTGCCCGCGGCTTTGCTGAAGACGGCCAGCGCGTTCTAGCTGTGGGCTTGGGCGAGTTGCCGCCTGAGGAGCCCAATCTCAGCTATGGCGAGCTCGATGTGCGCGATGAGGCCGCGGTGTGCGAGACGGTGGACGCCTTGCCGGAACTGAAGGTGGTGATCAACGCCGCCGGCATCATTAGCCGCGGGGCGGAACATGATCCGGCGGTCTTTGAGAAGGTGGTGGATATCAATCTCAATGGCACTATGCGCGTGTGTGCAGATGCCCGGCCCACCCTGGCGGCAAACAAAGGGGCCATCATCAACATCGCTTCCATGCTGAGCTATTTCGGCGGCGGGCTGGTGCCGGGCTATGCGGCTTCAAAAGGCGGCGTCATGCAGCTCACCAAGTCCTTGGCGATCGCCTATGCAACCGACGGCATCCGCGTGAACGCTCTGGCGCCGGGCTGGATCGCCACACCTCTCACAGACGGCCTGCGCAACGATACAGACCGCTCAGCCGCAATCCTTGGGCGCACGCCCATGGGCCGCTGGGGGGCGCCGGAAGATCTGATTGGGCCGGCGCTTTTTCTGGCGAGCCCCGCGGCCGGCTTTGTCACCGGCGCCTGTTTGAACGTCGATGGCGGCTACGCCGTTATGTAACCTTCGCGAAAGGACCTCTTAAATGCCTGTGGTTGAACCTGATCTTGATCCACGCACCCCCTATCAGCTGCCCATGCCGCCTGATGCCTTGCCGGAAATCGTGGTGCCGGATGCCATGGCGGATGGCGACGACCGGCTGTGGGTGCCCCAGACGGAGAATGTGTTCTTCCGCCCCCTCTGCCTGAATGTGAGCCAGGGCTATTGGATGAACCTCCTGAAGGTCACCAAGTCCGGCGTCCTCTCCCGCCACCGCCACGCCAATGCGGTGCACGGTTTTGTGCTTAAGGGCCGCTGGTTCTATCTGGAGCATGATTGGGTGGCCGAAGAAGGCGGCTATGTGTTTGAGCCGCCGGGCGAGACCCACACGCTTGTGGTGCCCGACGATGTGGACGAGATGATCACCTATTTCCAGGTCAACGGCGTGATGTACTACGTTGACCCTAAGGGCAAACACCTGGGCTATGAAGACGTGTTCACCAAGATCGACATGTGCCGTGCCCACTTTGAGAAGGTAGGGCTGGGTGCAGATTACGTGAAGACCTTCATCCGCTAGGCTTGGCGCTTGCAAAAAGTCCCCGGCTCTGATTTAAGGCGCCCGGGTTTATCCATTGAACAGGACGTTCAGTTTTGCCGTCATAGACACCGGTCTCACCAATTCACCTTCACACGCCCGGTCGCGCATAGCGTTGCCGGTTCAATTTTCATGTGTTTGTCGAGGTGGCGGTTTGAGACCGGTATGGCGTCCTGACCCCCTCGCATACGCATGTTGCCAGGCCTTTTAGGCCCAACCGCTTTTCTTCTGCTGCCAGACCGGGCCCGGATACGGGCTCTCAAACCAAAATCTCGATGGACTTCCAAATGGAAGATCCCCCGAGATGTCTGGCTGCCTAAGCGTCCAATGGACCGTTACGCCCCTCACTGCCCCTGAACCCATCCTCTCCTGCCCCGGCTGCGGCGCCGCGCGCCCGTTTCGCTCCAGCGGCAAGTTCCGCCTCAACGCCAATGGCAAACAACTGGATGCCTGGCTGATCTACAACTGCACCAGCTGCGGAACCACATGGAACCGGCCAATCTTTGAGCGCAGAGCTGTGCGGACGATTGACCCGGCCCGCTTGCAGGCTCTGCAGTCGAACGACCCGCACCATGCACAGGCAATAGCCTTCGACGTGCACCAGCTGCGCCGATGCGCCACCAATGTGCGCGAGGCGGCGGGCGTACAGGTGGACAAGCAGGTTTTGCGGCAAGACGGCACTACGTGGAGCCGGATGGAGATTGCGTTCGCCGTCCCCATCCCCACCTCTATGCGCACGGACCGTTTGCTCGCCCAGGAGCTTCAGATCTCGCGCACAAAGGTGCTGGCGTCTGCGAGCACGGTCACGCGGCGCCAGATGCGCAGGCCCGTGCGCGATGGCTTGCGTGTCACCATCGCGCGGGAGGCCTTGGAACGATCAGATCAGGTCTAAAGGCTCGCGTGGAGCTGCGCGCTCGCCGTGCCCGTCGCCTTTGTCTTCTCTTCCAGGATGACCATCAGTGTGGCGGTGACGCTGTCCGGCGTTGCCGTACCGTCAACGGTCTCCAACAGGCCTTTGGCCCGGTAATGGTCGATGATGGGAAGGGTTTGCTCGGTGTAGACGTCAATCCGGTTCTTCAGGGTCTGCGCATTGTCGTCTGCCCGGGCGTTGCCGGCGGCTCTGACCCTTGCTTCGATGCGCTGGAAGAGCACCTCATTGGGCACATCCAGATTGATCGCCACATCCAAGGTGAGCCCTAGCTTCTTTAGCATATTGTCCAGCGCGTGGGCCTGGCCCACCGTTCTGGGGAAGCCATCAAGGATGAAGCCGTTCGCGCAGTCCGGCGCCTGGATGCGCTCTGCGCCCGACATTCGCCGCGCGCCTGTCGGGCTCTGATGTCGCCGTCAGCATCGCCACAACGGCACCTGGCTTGCAGGTCTACAGCGGCGCCCACCTGCCCCGCCGAAAGGGTGTGCTTGCAGATGGCGGTGATCTGGCACCCTTCGCCGCGCTAGCACTTGAACCTCAGGGCTGGCCCGACGCGCCAAACAGGGCGCACTTCCCTTCGATCCTCCTGCCCGCTGGTGCCGAATTTGCGCAAAAAACGCG
>JBCDIP010000455.1:0-3578 GCA_038748855.1 Pseudomonadota bacterium | reverse complement strand
CCGCGAGAAATCCCGCGAGCTGCCGATGGTTCTGGAAGCCATTCAGAGCGCTGAGCGTGAAACTCCGGATTATGTGGAAGTGGATCAGAAGAAAATGACCGCAAGCCTCACCCGGATCCCGGTTCTGGGCGATGTGCCTTACCCGGTTCAAATGGAACCGAACCTGGTGGTGGAATTCTACTCGCGCTGATCGCGATCGCCTAACCGGTTCAGAACTCAAAGGCCGCCCGCGTTTCCGCGAGGCGGCCTTTTTCGTGAGGCAAGCGTGCCTGAGGGACTGGATATCATCTTGCTGCTGGTTGGGGCGTTCCTGGCCGGGATTGTTACGGGGCTCACCGGCTTTGGGACCGCGCTGACGGCTATGGCCTTGTGGCTTTATGTGGTGACGCCGGTTCTCGCGGCGCCGTTGGTGGCCTTCTGCTCCTTGGCCTCCCATTTATTCACCGTGCGCAAGATCTGGCCTGATATGGATGTGCGTGCGGCCCTGCCGTTCGTCATTGGCGGTCTTCTTGGTATTCCGGGCGGCGTTTGGCTGCTCACTAAAATCCCCGCTGACATGTTCAAGATGGTGGTGGGCACGGTCTTGATTGCTTATCCGCTGTTCATGCTGGTGGCGCGCACCCCGCCTGCCATCACCGGACAGAACCGGGTGATCGCGTATGCTGTTGGTCTGGCCAGCGGCGTGTGTGCAGGCTTTGCAGGCCTGTCTGGGCCCGTCCTGGTGATCTGGAGCCAGCTGTGCCGCTGGTCCAAAGAACGCGCCCGGAGCGTCCTGCAACTCATCAACATGGCAATCCTGGGGGTTGCTGTGGTTGCCTATGGGGTTCGCGGACTGGTGAGCATGGAGCTTTTGACGCTGGTGGTCTTGTGTGTGCCGGCCGCCCTGTGTGGCTCCTGGATTGGCCTCAGGCTCTATCAGCGGATTGATCAGGCGAGCTTCACGCGGGCGGTGTTGGTTCTGCTGATTGCGTCCGGCCTGGGGCTTATTCTGCCCCGCGCCCTATGAGGCTTGGGCGCGCGCCGAAAAGCTCGGGGCTTTGATCTCTTTAATGGGCAGATGCACCAGCGATGCAACGATCGCCAGAACGACGCCCGCCCACCACATGGCGTCATAACTGCCCGTGAAGTCATAGATCTTGCCGCCCAGCCATACCCCGATAAAGGCACCCACCTGGTGGGAGAAGAACACGACGCCAAAGAGGAAGCCCATGTATCGCATACCGAACATCACCGAGACCAAACCTGCGGTGAGGGGCACGGTGGAGAACCAGAACAGACCAATAAAGCCGGAGAAGAGCAGAGCCGACCAGATGGTCACGGGCGTGAGCACGAACAGGGTGATGGCCACCGCTCTGCCGAAATAGAGCCCGCAGAGCAAGAGCTGCTTGGGATACTTGCCGCCGAGCACGCCGGCGAAATAGGCACCGAACACATTGAGGAAGCCCACCAGCGCCAGACACCAGGCCCCGATGGAAGGATCCAGCCCCTTGTCTACCAGATCGGCTGGAAGGTGTACGGCGATAAAGGCCACGTGAAAGCCGCAGACGAAGAAGCCAAAAATGAGCAGCAAATAGCTGTGGTAGCCGAACGCCTTGGCCAAAGCCTGACCGAAGGTGAGATCGGTTTCGTCTGCCCCACCGCCGGCATCATCGGCTTTTCCGCGCAACGGCCAAGCCAAGGGGACGATTAGGATCACGAAGAAGGCCAGATAGATAATGGCCGCCTGCCAACCAAAGGCATTCATAAAGCCCTGGCCGATGGGCACGAAGACGAACTGGCCCATGGACCCCGCTGCGGTGGCGACGCCCATGACCATGGAGCGCTTGCTTTCCGGTACCGAGCGGGCAAAGGCCGCCATCACCAGAGCGAATGAGGTGGTGGCCACACCTATGCCCACCAGAACGCCGGCGGTGAGGTAAAGCTCTAAGGGCGTGTCGGCCAAGGGGATGAGCAGCATGCCCACAATGTAGATAACTGCACCCACCACCAGGACGCGGGCCGTGCCGTATCGGTCAGCAATGCCGCCGGCCAACGGCTGAAACGCACCCCAGATGAGGTTTTGCAGAGCGATCGCAAGGCTGTAGATTTCCCGGCCCCAACCGAGTTCATCTGAGATCGGCTTGGTGAACAGGCCGAAATCTGCCCGCAAACCGAACCCGATCATGGAGATTAGGCAACCGGCAACGATGATCAGCTCAAGACGTGTGCGCCGGGGACGCGGGCCCGGAGGAGGGATCCGTCGGCCCTCAGATTGGGGTGTTGCATCGCTCATTTCAGACGAATCCAAATCGGTGAACGGGTATCTAACCGCAAACCTCTCTTGGCAACAAACGCTTTCGCCTGATGAGATCCATCAGTTTTGTTGAAGTCTTAGAAGCTGGCGTCCCCAAGCGCCAAAACCGAAAAGGCTGCATAACACGCCAAGAGCAATAAGCCGGCCCGCTTGCCGATCCGGATGTGCCAGATCAAAAACGGGGCGAGCATCAGCGTGATAAGAACCATCAGCGGGATGTCTACCGTGATGAAGTTCTGCGAGACCACCAGAGGACTCACAGCGGCCGTGGCACCGATTACCATGAGAAGGTTCAGCATGTTGGAGCCGATCACATTGCCCAGCGCCACCTCGGCGCGTCCGCGCCAGGCGGCCGCAGTGCTTGCGGCCAATTCGGGGAGTGAGGTGCCCAGGGCAACCACGGTCAAGCCGATCGCGGCCTCAGACAGGCCAAAATACAGCGCCATTCCGCGTGCGCCTTCAATCAGGCAGTGGGCGCCTATGGGAAGGGCTGCAATACCGAATGCTATGAGACCAACAATCTTCCAACCACTGTCTACCTCCTCGTCGTCCAAGGTTTCGCCACCTTCTTCGAGGGACTTGCGGTAGCTGTAAAACAACGCCGCCACAAGGCAGGTCAACAGAAAGACCCCCGCTGTGCGACCGATCGAACCGGTGAAGGCAATCACGGAGAACAGGATGGTTGCGGCCAGCATCAAGCAGTAGTTGCGCCTGAGTTCTTTGCCTTCTGTGTCGAGCGAGAGGATCAGGGCTGGAACACCCACAATCAGCAGGGAGTTTGCAATGTTGCTGCCCACCACGTTGCCAAGCGCAATGTCGGGGGAGCCGCCAAGGGCTGCCTTCACACTAATCACCAGTTCTGGTGCTGAGGTGCCAAAAGCCACCACGGTCATGCTGATCAGAGTGGCGGAGAGGCCGATTTTCAGGCCGAGCGAAATCGCTCCGCGCACCAGCGCATCGCCACCGAGCATGAGCAAGACAATGCCCGCGAGAGTATAAAGAGCTATCATGAGATGCCTTGCGGAGGTTTGTGTTGAATGCTCACCATAGCGGGGGTTTGGTTACCATCAGCCAAAAGATCACCAGGGCGCTGCAGAAGGCAGATGAGGCTGCCCAGAGCCAATTGCGCATGAACCGGTGATAGTCATCAGGTAAGGCCTCCCAGCTGCTGGCCGTGCGGGCCATGTTGCGGCATGTGATTTGCAGCCAGGCCACCCAGAACCAGAGCTGACTGACGAGTGGGGAGTGCGCGTAGGTGAGGTGCGGCGGGGGCGGGGAGGGGGTG
>JBCDIP010000454.1:0-3596 GCA_038748855.1 Pseudomonadota bacterium | reverse complement strand
CTGTTCCTGCGGCGTGATCCCTCTGATCGCGGCATTGCTCGCCGCAGGTGTGCCTCTGCCTGCGGTTATGGCGTTCTGGATCGCCTCACCGATTATGGACCCGGAGATGTTCATCCTAACCGCCGCCGGCATCGGTCTTGAATTCACGATCGCAAAGACCATCGCCGCTGTAGCCCTCGGCCTGTTCGCCGGCTTTGTTACCATGGGCGTGCAAAGGGCGGGCTATCTTCAGAACCCTCTGATCGGCCCAGCCGCCTGCAACACGTGCGGCGGCAGCAAAACCGACGAGGTGACATGGGCCATCTGGCGGGACAACAGCCGCCTGCGCGTCCTCTTTGAGGAGTTCAAGTCCACCGGCTGGTTCCTGGGCAAATGGCTGACACTCGCCTTCTTCCTGGAAAGCCTGATGGTGGCCTACGTGCCCTCTGACTGGATTGCCGCTGCCGTTGGCCCGGGCAACCTGTTTGCCGTGCCGCTGGCCGCGCTGATCGGCATGCCGTCCTACCTCAACGGATATGCGGCCATTCCTCTGGTGGCCGGCCTGATGAAGCTTGGCATGACGCCTGCTGCGGGCCTGGCTTTCATGACCGCAGGGGCCGTATCCTCAGTTCCTGCCGCCATTGCAGTCTATGCTCTTGTTCGCAAACCCGTATTTATGCTCTACATCCTGCTTGGCGTAACCGGATCCATGATCACCGGTTACCTTTATCTCCTAGTAGGAACAACAAGCTGAGCAGTATGGACGCAAGACCTGACGAGACGATACGAAATCACTTTCTGAATTGGCAGTGCCGGCTTCGCCAGATCGCCATGCGGCAGGACGGCGGTCGGCCTGCACCTGGAATGCGACCGCAACTCCTTTTGAATGGCGGCGAAGTCCTGAGCCCCGGCGTCATCGTCGTGATGGTGCCTCTGGAGCCTGAGGAAAGCACCGACTTCTTCCGCTTTCAGTGTCAGAAGACCCACGACCCCGCCCAAGTGTACGAAAAGGGCCTGCAGTTTCTGCAAGGAACCCATTTTCAACAAGCGCGGACCTTTAGTGATGAACTTACGGCGCTCTTTGAGAACAGCTCGAAAGTGGCTGAAACCCTGGTGAAAGAGGGCGAGTGCCTGCTCTCCTTTGAGCAGTTCTCCCAGCGCTACAAAATGTTCTGCGGTGTTCGCAAGTTCGACCAGGACGATCCCGAGTGGCAGGCAACCTATTGGCACAACAGGCTTTTTAACCCTGCCATCGGGTCGGATGCACAAGTCCTGGGCTTCAAACCAGACTGGACCTCCGCCCAGGCCGACCCGGACCCGCGCTAGTTGCAGCGATTGCAATCTTAGATAGCTAAACCAAAAGCTGCATAAACGCAGCGCATACCGGCGTTATTGCCGGTTGCCACCAAACCTGTTCAAGCTAAAAAGTGGCACTTGATCGGTTCGCTGATCATCGCTTCGATTCGCTCAGGCACGCGCTCTCCAGGGGGCTGGCGCTTGCGGTTGCCAGGGGGTGTTTGGCTCTGAGGGAGGCGAAGTTACGTTGTGTAACAACAGTTAATCTAGTGGTGACAACATGTTTACTCCCAATCAGAGCAAAGCCGCCCGTGCGCTTTTGTCATGGTCTCAGACCGATCTGGCAGACGCTGCGGGTTTGGGACTGAGCACAATAAAAGACTACGAATCTGGCCGTAGAAAGCCACACAATCGAAACCTGTCGAAGATCGACAGTGCATTTACCGAGCGGGGCATTGAGTTCCTCAGCGACCAAGACGGAAGCCAAGGCGTCAGATTGTGCGCCTAGTCCAATAGACAGCTCTTGACGGGCGCTCCTGGGGCGCCCGTCAAGGGATGTGACATTCGGGACCAGCAAGTTCTTGGCCGCGCTTGCGCATGCCGTTAGTGTACCCGGCAATGACGCACGACCAGATCATTCTCTTTGCCCTTTTGGGCACAATCTTCGGCCTCTTGATTTGGGGCCGGTTTCGGTATGACCTGATCGCATTCAGTGCGTTGGCTGTGGCGCTTGTTGTTGGCGTGGTGCCCAAGGAGGCCGCCTTTTCTGGTTTCGGTCATCCGGCCACCGTGATTATCGCCCTGGTGCTGATCGTCTCGCGTGGATTGTTTGCATCCGGCGCAATCGAGTTGATCACCCGCCATCTGATCTCATCCGGACGCTCGCTTGCGGCCCATATCGGCATTATGTCGACCTTATCGGCCGGCCTCTCCGCCGTCATGAACAACGTGGCAGCGCTCGCACTTCTGATGCCGGTGGACATGCAGGCCGCAAGCCGGGCCAAGCGGTCCCCCGCCCTCACCCTCATGCCCCTGTCGTTTGCCTCCATTCTCGGCGGCATGATCACCCTCATCGGCACACCGCCCAATATCGTGATTGCGCAGTTCCGCGAAACCTCCCTGGGCGAGGCCTACAGCATGTTCGACTTTGCTCCGGTGGGCGCGGCTATTGCGCTCATCGGCGTCATCTACATCGCTCTCATAGGCTGGCGGCTCATCCCCGCAGAACGCACCAAGCACAACACCGCAACCGAGCTCACCGATCTGGAAGGCTATGTGGCCGAGGCCACGGTGCCGGAGAACTCAAAGAGCATCGGCAAATATGTCCGCGATCTCCATGCAGAAGCTGAAGAGAACGACGTCCAGATCTTAGGTCTCGTGCGGCGCGGCAAACGCCTGCCGGGCTTTGCCCGCAGCGAGGAGATCCGCAAAGGCGACGTGCTGGTTCTGGAAGCGGGTCCGGACGCGATCGAAGCCTTTGTGGGTGCGGCGGGCTTGCAATATGCCGGCGGGCAAAAACATGCAGGTGCCCTCGCCGGCACCTTGTCCATGATCGAGGTGGTGGTGCCCGACAACTCGCGCATCGCCGGCCGCTCCGCCATGGATGTGCGCCTGCTGTACCGTCACGACGTCACCCTGCTGGGGGTCTCCCGCCAAGGCAAACGGTTCCGCGACCGTGTGCGCAAGCTGGTCTTGAGGCCGGGAGACATTCTGCTCATGCTCGGGCGGGAAAACGATGTGGACGACGCCGTGTCCTGGCTCGGCTGCCTGCCGCTCGCCCCGCGCGGCCTCCAGGTGGCCCAGCGCGACAAGGCATGGCTGGCGGTGGGCCTGTTTGCCCTGGCAATCACGCTCGCCAGCATCGGCTGGCTCTATCTGCCCATCGCTCTAGCAGCCTGCGTGGCGCTCTATGTACTCTTGCGGATCGTGCCGTTGAGCCAGGTCTATGAAAGCGTGGAATGGCCGGTCATCGTCCTCTTGGGCTCGCTGATCCCGATTGGCGCCGCACTGGAATCCTCCGGCGGCACCGCCTTGATCGCCCAGCAGATTGTCTCCTGGACCGCCGGCTACTCGCCCATCGTCGTGCTGACCATCTTGATGATCGTCACCATGACCTTATCGGACGTTCTGAACAATGTGGCCACAGCCCTCATCGCCGCGCCCATTGCGGTGGATGTGGCCGGCAAATTGGGGGTCAGCCCGGACCCGTTCCTCATGGCCGTGGCCGTGGCCGCTTCATGTGCGTTTCTCACGCCCATCGGCCATAAGAACAACACCATCATCATGGGCCCCGGCGGCTACAGGTTTGGCGATTATTGGCG
>JBCDIP010000453.1:0-3610 GCA_038748855.1 Pseudomonadota bacterium | reverse complement strand
CGGCTTTGCGGCACGGTAGCGTGTTTTCCGACTCAAGCAAATCAGATAGATAATCTGCCATGAGCGAGATCGTATCCCCCCCACCAGATGGCAGCGCAGAGAGCATAAACCTGCGTGAGGCGCTTGAAGAGCGCTATTTGGCATATGCCTTGTCCACTATCATGCACCGGGCTCTGCCTGATGTGCGTGATGGCTTGAAGCCGGTCCACCGGCGCCTGCTTTACGCCATGCGCCAGCTGAAGCTGAACCCCGAACAGGGCTTCAAGAAGTGCGCCCGGGTTGTGGGGGACGTGATCGGTAAATACCACCCCCACGGTGATCAGTCGGTCTATGACGCCCTGGTGCGGCTCGCCCAGGAATTTGCCGTGCGCTACCCGCTGGTGGATGGCCAGGGCAACTTCGGCAATATTGACGGCGATAACGCTGCGGCCATGCGGTACACCGAGGCCCGGCTGACCGACGTGGCCATGGCTCTGCTGGACGGCATCGACGAGAACACGGTCGATTTTCGCGAAACTTACGATGGGGAAGATTCTGAACCCATCGTCCTGCCTGGCGCGTTCCCCAACCTCCTCGCCAACGGGTCGAGCGGCATTGCCGTGGGCATGGCCACCAACATTCCGCCTCACAATGCGGGCGAGTTATGTGATGCCGCGCTTCATCTGATCAAGCATCCGAATGCAACAGCAACCAAACTGGTGGAATTCGTCCCGGGCCCCGATTTCCCGACGGGCGGTATCATCATCGATGACCGCGCCACGATCGAGGCAGCCTACAAGACGGGCCGCGGCAGTTTCCGTGTCAGAGCCCGCTGGGAAACAGAAGACCTTGGCCGCGGTACATGGTGCATCGTTGTTACGGAGATGCCCTATCAGGTGCAAAAGGGGCGGCTGATTGAGAAGATCGCCGAACTGATGCAGGCCCGCAAACTGCCTCTGCTGGCGGACATCCGCGATGAAAGCGCTGAAGACATCAGGTTGGTGCTGGAGCCGCGCAGCCGCACAGTCGACCCGGTGGTGCTCATGGAATCTCTCTTCAAGATCACCGATCTTGAAGCGCGCATCTCGCTCAACATGAACGTGCTTTCGCGCGGTCTCGTCCCCAACGTGCTCTCCTTGCGCGATGTGTTGAGGCAATGGCTGGACCATCGCAAAGAAGTGCTGGTGCGGCGCACCGAGCACCGGTTGGAAAAGATCGCCCACAGACTTGAGGTCCTTGGCGGCTATCTGGTGGCCTACCTTAATCTGGATGAGGTGATCCGGATTATCCGCGAGGAGGACGATGCCAAGGCCAGCCTTATTGCCACCTTCAACTTGAGCGACGTCCAAGCCGAAGCCATCTTGAACATGCGCCTCAGATCCTTGCGCAAGCTCGAAGAGATGGAAATCCGCACCGAGCACGATAAGCTCACCGCCGAGCAGGCTGAATTGAAAGCACTCTTGGGCTCAGAAGACGCCCAATGGACGAAGATTTCCGAAGAGATTCGCGAGACCCGCGCCAAATTTGGCAAGAAAACCGAACTTGGCAAGCGGCGAACGGAGTTTGACGAAGCGCCGGAGGGCGATTTCGATCTTGAAGCCGCCATGATCGAGAAGGAGCCCGTAACCGTGGTCTGCTCAGACAAGGGCTGGATCCGCGCCATGAAGGGTCACCTCGCTGACACAAGCGGTCTCAGCTACAAGGACGGCGACAAAGGACGGTTTGTGTTCCACGCAGAGACCACTGACAAACTGGTGCTGCTGTCGTCTTCCGGCAAGTTCTACACCCTCGGCGCAGATCGCCTGCCCGGTGGGCGCGGGCACGGTGAGCCGGTGCGCTTGATGGCCGATATGGATGCTGGCGATGATATCGTCTCGCTGATGGTCCATGTGCCGGGCGCGAAGCTGATTGTAGCTTCCAGCGACGGTCGCGGCTTTGTGGTGCAGGAAGAAGAGGTTGTTGCCAATACCCGCAAAGGCAAGCAGGTGCTCAACGTCAAGCTGCCCAACGAAGCACAGACGTGCTCGCGGCTCAAAGAAGGCGATGACCACGTGGCCGTGGTCGGCGAAAACCGCAAGCTTCTGATCTTCCCGTTAGAGGATTTGCCGGAAATGACCCGCGGACGGGGCAATAAACTCCAAAGCTACAAGGATGGCGGCTTGTCTGACGCCAAAACCTTTAAGCTTGCTGACGGGCTGACCTGGCAAGATTCCGCCGGCCGCACCTGGACGGTTGAGAAACTCCGCGAGTGGATCGGCAAGAGAGCGCAAGCCGGCCGCCTGCCGCCGAAAGGCTTCCCGCGGAACAATAGGTTCTCTTAGACGTCGTCAGCCTGCTGCCAGCGTGGTGCGCGCTTGTTCAGGAACGCCTCTATGCCTTCCTGAAAGTCGTGGGTATCAGCCAAGTCTGCAGCGAGTTCGGCTTCCAGCTGCATGCCCTCCTGGAAGCTCATGCCACCCCCAAGGGTGACGGATCGGCGAATGGCCGTGAGCGCCGTCGCGGACTTGCCGGCCAGTTCGTCGGCATAAGTCTGGACCGTTGTGCGCAGGTCCTCTGATGCCACCAGCTCATCTACAAGCCCCCATTCAAGGGCCTCTTCTGCGCCGATCATGGCGCCTGAATAGAGATACCGAATGGTTTTTGGCCGTCCGATCAGCCGGGCCAAGGCTTGCGTAGTGGCGATTGGGGGAATGAAGCCGATCTGCACCTCTGGCTGCCCAAACCTTGCATCATCTGCCGCAAAGCGCACATCGCAGTGCAGGGTCATCTCAAGCCCTCCGCCTACTGCCGTGCCGTGAATGGCGGCGAGCAGAGGTTTGGGCGAGTTCCGCAGCAAACTTGCGATGTCGTGGCACAACGTCACCCAGCTCGCCATCCCGGCTTTGTCCATGCCATGAAACTCTTTCAAGTCAGCGCCCGCACTAAAGTAACGCTCAACCGCGCTGGCGATCACCACAACCCGCACCGAGGGGGTCGCCAGTGCAGCGCGCAAAGCGTCCCGCATCTCCTCCACCATGGCTCGGGTGAACGCATTGAGCGGCGCGCGGTTATACTCAAGCCAGCGGGTAGCCGCCACATCGGTGACTTTGATGAAGGTGAAGTCCTGCATGCTTCAGATCCCTTTTTGCACATTCAGCTTTTTTACAGCTGATCTTGACAAATAAGCCAGCCCGTGCGCTTGTCCGCGCGGCGAGAAATCCGCCAACTTCCAAAGAAAACCAGCCCAGAGATGAAGACTGATGCACGCTTACCGTTCCCACACCTGCAATGACCTCCGCGCATCGGACGTAGGCAGCACTGTGCGCCTGTCCGGCTGGGTCCACCGCGTGCGAGATCACGGGGGCCTGTTGTTCATTGACCTGCGCGATCATTATGGCATGACCCAAGTGGTGGCAGACCCGGATTCACCGGCCTTCACGGCTGCGGAAACTGTCCGGGCCGAATGGGTGATCCGCGTGGACGGCGAGGTAAAAGCGCGCACGGACGACACCATCAACCCCAACCTGCCCACAGGCGAGGTTGAGATCTTTATCTCTGATCTGGAAGTCTTAAGCGCAGCCAAGGAGCTGCCGCTGCCGGTGTTTGGCGAGCTGGACTATCCTGAAGAAACGCGCCTCAAGTACCGCTTCAT
>JBCDIP010000452.1:0-3616 GCA_038748855.1 Pseudomonadota bacterium | reverse complement strand
GCCCAGTTTGAGCTGGATCGGGATCTGCCAGTCAGTGGCTTCGCGGATCTCCTGGATTTTCAGAGCCAGATCGTCTGGGCCGAGCCAGTCGGGGTGGCGGGCAGGGGAACGCTGGTCGATGCCGGCCGGCAGCGAGCGCATCTCAGCAACCTGGTCGGTCACTTTTTGGCCCATCAAGTGGCCGCCCAGACCCACCTTACAGCCCTGTCCGATGAAGAACTCACAGCCGTCTGCAAGGCGCAGGTGGTGCGGGTTAAAGCCATAGCGGGACTGGATGTTCTGGTAGAACCACTTGGACGAATAGCGTCGCTCATCGGGGATCATGCCGCCTTCGCCTGAACAGGTTGCGGTGCCGGCCATGGTGGCGCCGCGGGCAAGGGCGGTCTTGGCTTCAAACGACAGAGCGCCGAAGCTCATACCCGTAATGTAGATCGGAATATCCAACTCAAGCGGACGCTTGGCACGGGGGCCGATGATCGTTTTGGTCAGGCACTTTTCGCGGTAGCCTTCAATGACGAAGCGCGTCAACGTGCCGGGCAGGAACGTGAGTTCATCCCAGTGCGGGATCTTCTTGAAGAGTGAGAAGCCGCGCATCCGGTAGCGGCCCAATTCGGACTTAATGTGGATGTCATCCATGACCTGCTGGTTGAAGATCCAGCTTCTGCCCAGGATGGTCGTGTCGCGTCCGTTTCCGTTCTTTTTCGACTTCTTCTTTTTCTTCTTCTTTTTCTCGTCTTTAGCCATGTTTCAGGTCTCCCAGGCCTCCTCAGAGGCGTAAATGGTTAGAGAACAATCTTCTTCTCGGTGGGCTCTAGGTTGTCGTAGTTCCAGAGCTGTTTACCGGCGACGATCTTGGTGAAGTGGTCCACGCCCTTGTTGGGCATCAGCTCATATTGGGTGAGCTTGCGTGTGATCCAGGCTTTGTCCAGATCGGTCAGTTCGCCCGGCACCGCGTCAACGCCGAGATCCTGGATATCGCCGCCCACATAAATGGTGCCGTCATACATGCTATCGCCGAGGTTCTTGCCGGCGTTGCCGCAAACAAGCATGCGGCCACGCTGCATCATGAAGCCGGAGAAGGCGCCCGTGTCGCCGCCGACGATGATACTGCCGCCCTTCATGTCGATGCCGGTGCGCGAGCCCACAGAGCCCTTGCAGACCAGGTCGCCACCGCGCAGGGCAGCGCCGAAGGTGGACCCGGCATTTTTCTCGATCACCACGGTGCCGGCCATCATGTTTTCTGCACACGACCAGCCAACGCGGCCAGAGATACGCACGTTGGGGCCGTCGAGAAGGCCTACGCCGAAGTAGCCCAAGCTGCCTTCGATAATCAGGTTGAGCCGGTTCAAGATGCCCACAGCGATGGAGTGCTTGGCGCCGGGGTTCTTGATGACGATGGTGCCATAGCCCTCGCTCATCAACTCACGCATGCGGTTGTTGATGTCGGTGGCTTCCATATTGTCGGCATTGATTTCAGCGCGTTTGTTGAAGTCCACATCAAACGCGTCGAAGTAGCCGTATCCGCCCTCGTTCTCGAGGGTGAACATGGTTTTGATATCCCGGCCGGTGAGCGGCTCGGTGTGCATTCCCATTTCGTGGGAAATGCTCTCTTGGTTCAGGCCTTCCATACCCGGACCTCCTCATCATAAGGGTCATACGTATCAATTTCGTGGGGGATCACCGCGCGGATGGCCACCTCTTCAGAAGCCAGCGCAACCATGTCGTCGGCCTCATAAAGCACCATCGGCTTGGCTGCCATCGTGTCCTTGGCCATGCCCAGCTCATTGCGGGTCGTGACCAGATAGGTGAAGACACCGTCGATCTCGTCAATCGACCTACGGAGGCTCTCTTCCAGTGAGACACCCTTCTCCAGGTTCACGGCCGTGTACACGGCGAGAAGCTCTGAGTCGCAGTTGGAGACAAAACGCTGACCGATCCGCTCCAGCTGCCTGCGCATCAGCCAGTAGTTGGTGATCTGACCGTTATGGACCACGGCGATGTCGTTGTAGGGATAGGCCCAGTACGGGTGAGCGGAACGAATGTCCACGTCCGATTCCGTTGCCATCCGTGTGTGGCCGATGGCGTGGGTGCCTTCAAACTTGCCAAGGCCGTACTGGTCGGAGACCACGGTGGCATCGCCCAGATCTTTGATCAGTTCAAGAGCGCTGCCGATCGAGAGGATCTCAGCGCCGTTGATGTCTTCGATCCGGTCAGCCAACTGTTTCATGTCGCCATCAAAGGCGATCCGGTAGCGGTAGGCGTATGAGGTTGCCTCCTCTTCCTTCTTCACCTTTACGCCCACCTCTTTAAGGAGCGCGTCCACTTCGGCGCGGCGATCTTTGATCTCCTGGTGAATATGAAAGCCAGTGGAGAGCTCTTCCTGCTCAGCCACTTTGAAGCGCATCACATATTCATCCTTGCCCGGTTTGCCGTAGATGGCAAAGCCGGTAGAATCGGGCCCACGGTGCTTCAGGGCCTGCAGCATGGCGGTCATTTCTCCGCCCACGTTGCTGGTGCCCTTGCGGTGGATAAGCCCTGCTATTCCACACATTTTTCTGCTCTCCCTTTAGAAAATGGGTTGCACGGTTCTGGGGCGGGCAGCACCATCGCGCCATCCGCCCAATCTTTTGTCCGCAATGCTGCGCTTAAGGCAGGCAGTGCAGGTAGGTTTCCTGATCCCAGTCGGTCACGGTTGACATGAACCGTGCCCATTCATCTGATATGTACACAAGGTAGAGGCGGTACATCTCGCCCGGCATCCCGCGCTGTACCACTTCATCCTGCTCCAAAGCTTCCAAAGCTTCGCCCAGAGACATGGGCAGCTTCTTCACCTGCTTGCCGGCTTCCATGGCCTCGTAGATATTGCGCTCTTCCGGCTCGCCCGGATCTAGATCGTTATCAATACCATCGTCAGCAGCCGCCAGGATGGTGGAGCCCATGATGTATGGGTTCACCATGGAGTCCACCGAACGGTACTCAAAGCGGCCCGGTGCGGAGACGCGAAGACCTGTGGTCCGGTTCTGGAAGCCCCAGTCGGCAAAAACCGGTGCCCAGAACCCTGTGTCCCAGAGGCGGCGGTAGGAGTTCACCGTGGAACAGCCGATCGCGGTCAGCGCGCGCAGGTGATGCACGATGCCGCCAATGGCTTTAAGGCCCTGCTTGCCAGGCATTTGAGGATCGTCGGTGTCGGGCATGAAGGTGTTATCCCCGCCCTCAACGTACATGTAGTTGTCTTTCATGCCCGGCAGGTTGTCGGGATCGTTGCCGGTTTTATGGAAGATATCTTCACCGCCGCGCCACAGAGACATGTTGTGGTGACAGCCTGAGGCGGAGACGCCCATAAACGGCTTGGTCATGAAGCAGGCAATGAGGTTGAACTCACGTGCCACCTGGGCGCAGATCTGCCGGTAGGTGGTGAGCCGGTCCGCATTGCGCAGCACATCGTCGAACATCCAGTTGAGTTCAAGCTGGCCCGGGGCGTCTTCGTGGTCACCCTGAATCATGTCGAGGCCCATCTTCCGCGCATAGCGGATCACCTGCATTGATACGGGGCGCAGGCTTTCGAACTGGTCGATGTGATAACAATATGGTTTCGAGAACCCATCCTTGGGCTTGC
>JBCDIP010000451.1:0-3617 GCA_038748855.1 Pseudomonadota bacterium | reverse complement strand
TAGGCCTCCTGACGCTCTCGCGATTTGGCTTCATCGAAGCTATGCCAAAGGGCCGGAGCCAGCAACGCAAGCAGAGCAAATGCCACCATGACTGCCGCCACCGGTAAATCCAGGAACGCAACGAAGGCGAAAATCAGAAGAGGCGTCAGCAAGGAAATGAGGAGCTGCGGCAGGAACTGTCCAAAATACGTTTCAAGCTGCTCTACGCCTTCGATCAAGGAGAGACTAAGAGCCCCAGACCGCCGCCGGGCGACCGTGCCAGGGCCCAAAGCTGCAATCTTGTCGTAGAGTGTCCGGCGCAGCCTTGTCTGCACGATAGCTGCCGTTTCGTGGGCAATAACGGCACGCCAGTGTTCAAACACGCCTCTGAGCACCATAACCACGGCTATGCCAGCGATGGGCAGCAGCAAAGCATCAACTCCACGACCGGAGAAGACCTGACCGATCAACCAGCCCAGCAAAGCTAAGCGTGCAACGCCTAGAGCGACGGCCACCAGCCCGACCAACACCGACCAGGCAATGCGATGTCTCACGCCGTTAGTAAACTCCCAGAGCCGTCTTTCGAAATGCATATGGATCTCCAGCGTAACGGTGACTAACTAGGCCATCCACGGTGGTGGATGTCCACCACATAAGAGTGCGCGTGCCGGATTGGACGGTGTGTGTGCGGGTGGCTATGAGGCTCGGGCCCTTCCCAGCCCTCATGTTCGTGCTGGTGGTGTTCGTCATGCACATGCTCATGCTCATGGGAGAGTTCTTCATGAGTGTGCCGGAGAATCGTGGGATCTTCAGCGGGCCAGAGCAGAAAGCTAAGCACAGTTGCCAGCAGCGAAACCGTGCAGAGCACGCCGAAGGCAACCGAAAGCCCGAAACTGCTGCCAAGCCAACCTGCCAGTGGATAAGTGGTCAGCCAGCAAGCATGTGTCAGCGAGAAGTGAGCCGCGAAGTAAGCCAACCTGTCGTCTTTGTGCGATGAGCGCGTGAGGAGGCGGCCGGCGGGTGTGTGGACGATCGAGTAACCTAGCCCGATGATGAACCACAGCGCGAGCGCAATGCCAAACGAGGGCAGAGCAATTCCTCCGGCAAGCCCCAACACCATCAACAGCCCGCCGGTCAGCATCACAGAGCGATCGCGCTCTTCTGAGAGAAGACGGGGCAGGGCCAAGGCGGCGACCATCGACCCGGCGCCGAATGCCGCCAGGAGAAGGGCCGTATGGCGTTGGTCCAGCCCAAGGTGAGACTGTGCATAGACGACCGTGTTCACAATCACCATGGCTCCTGCTGCAGCAACAGCCATGAAGAGCGCCAGCATGCCGCGTAAGCGCGGGGTGGCGAGATAGGCGCGGATGCCGAACGTGGTCCGCCGCCAAACGCTTTCGGCGAGCGGTGCAGCCGCGGCGCTCGGCAGCGCCAGCGACAAAATGAGACTTGCAGAGAGCAGGAAGGCAAACGCATTCAAGGAGAACAATGTGCTGAAGCTGACCAGAGCCAGCATTGCAGCAGCCAGAACGGGACTGGCCAAACTCTCCAGATCCGAGGCGAGCCTAGAGAGCGAAAGAGCCTTTGTGTACTCCTTTTCCTCCTTCAGCACGTCTGGGATGGTCGACTGAAAGGCGGGCGTGAATCCGGCCGAGCAGGCCTGTAGTAAGAAGATCAGAACGTAGACCTGCCAAACCTCTGTGACGAACGGCAAGCAGACCACAAAGCACGCACGCGCAAGGTCCAGGCCGATCAGAACCAGCCTGCGCGGCAAATGGCGCGTCAAGGTCCCAGCAATGGGCGCCAAAGTGACGTAAGCCACCATCTTGATCGCCAACGCCGTCCCCAAAACCAAGCCGGCGTCATCGCCTGCGAGCTCAAATGCCAAGAGGGCCAGGGCAACGGTGGTCAGGCCTGTGCCAAGCAGAGCGATCACTTGCGCCGCAAAGAGGCGCGCATATGTCGGGTTCTGTAAGGGGCTCAGCATTGTCTTTGGCGTCCGGCGGATCGATTGGCCCATCTATACCATATGGCTCCACCGTTCAGCCCAGGTCGAGCAGGAATTCGCCGCATGTCCTGAAAGTGCCCTTATTGGCCTCCCTGAGTGAGCCAGCTCCACCCCGAAAGCGCCGGGCGAATTTCCTCTGTCTATCCCCAATTACGGACTTCCAAGCGGCCAACACCGACGATTATTATATGACAAAAAAAATCAGATATTGTGCTACAAGAAGCCACGGTGCGTGAGCGTAAGAGCGGCATCAGACAAAGGAGTTGATGATGCGTTTGACCAAGCCGACCACGGACGCGGTGAAAGTCTTGGCCTATTTGGCACAGTCTCCAGATGCGACCGTGTCGGTTTCAGCCATTGCGCAGGCGTGCGGCATGACCGAAAAAACCGCATTCAAACTGGTGCCCACACTGGTTCGCAAGGGTTTTGCACAGACCGAAAGGGGGCGCACAGGCGGGGTCAAATTGGCGCGCCCGGCTGAAGCCATCAGCCTTGGCGAAATAGTGCGTGCGCTTGAAGAGGCTCCAGCGGGCTTTGGCGATTCTGCGCATTCTCAACCTTTGTCGCTGATCGTTGATGAGGCCTATGGCGGCTTCCTGCAGATTCTTGATCAGCATTCGGTTGCCGATTTCGCGCGCAACAAGGGCAATGCCCTCAATGAACCAGCCCCGTCGAACCTGGGTTTTGTGACCTAGGTGTTTTCGTAGGGCCGGGGCCCAGCACCGAAACAAAAGGCATGAGCCCGTTTCCACGATCTATGATCTGCGGGCGCACACCAAACGCCTCCTCGATGATGTCTGGGTCGAATGCATAGGCCGGTGCGCAGTCGGCCAGTACCCGGCCTTCTCGCATCACGATTACTTCGTCGGCGTAATGAGCGGCAAGATTGAGATCGTGAAGAACAGCGATCACTCCCAAGCCTTGTTCGGCGTAGCCACGCGCAATGTTCATGGTCGAGATCTGGTGGCGGATATCAAGGCTCGTTATGGGCTCATCAAGCAGCAAATACCGGTCTTCAGCCGGTTCGTCAGACGCCTCAAGCTGGCACAGCACGCGGGCCAACTGCACCCGTTGCTGCTCTCCCCCGGACAATTGCTGATAAAGACGGCTCCGATGATCGGCGAGGTCGACGCGGGCAAGCATTTCACCGATTAGTCTCTTGCGCTCGTAAGGTGGGCGCGTGCTGGCCATGAGGCCCAATCCAACCACCTCGTAGACCGTAAAAGGAAAGCTCAAGTGCGTGCGCTGCGGGAGAACCGCGCGGCGTTGTGCAAGTTCGTGCACCTTCCAGGCCGTCAAGTTCCGGTTCTGAAAGAAGACTGCCCCTGTTGTGGGTGTTTGTTCGGAGGTGAGCAGGCTCATCACCGTAGATTTACCAGCACCGTTTGCGCCGATGAGAACGGTGATCCGGCCACGTTTGAACGTTCGTGAGTAGGGCCAAAGCGCGGTTGTTTCGCCGTATTTGAGCGATGCGCTCTTAAGTTCAAACATCCACCAATCCTCTCTGCCTCAAGAGCAGCCATAAGAAGAACGGCCCACCTAAAACCGCTGTGACGATCCCAATAGGCAGCTCGGCGGGCGCCACGATGACGCGCGCGATCATGTCGGCACCCAGCAACAAGATTGCGCC
>JBCDIP010000450.1:0-3619 GCA_038748855.1 Pseudomonadota bacterium | reverse complement strand
GTGCTGATCTTCGTGCCGTCCATTGCAAAGTTCCGCATTGATTGGCTGAACGACCGGCTCTCCAGCGCCAAGATTGCCTCGCTCGTGCTGGAGGCGGCTCCCGACAACATGGTGCCCGACACACTGCGCACTCAGATCCTGGAAAGCGCGGGCGCCATTGCGGTGGCGTACAAGCGCGGCGAGCAGCGCTCTTTGCTGCTGAAGCCAAACACCTCCATAAACGTGGTGAAGCATTTCGATTTGCGCACCACGTCCGGCATGCGTGCCATTATGGATGCGTTTGATGCCCTGTTCGCCGGCAATGGGCGCATCATCCGGGTGATCGGCAGCAACGACATGCCGGACATTGAGTTCATGGAGATCGTTCTGGACGAGACGCCTCTGCGAATGGCGATGATCCAGTTTGGTTTCAATATCTTGGCTCTGTCAATTGTCCTTTCCCTGCTCGTGGCCACCAGCGTCTTCCTGGCGCTCAACTGGGTGATGGTGCGGCCCATGCGCCGGATCACCATGAACATGCTCAGGTTCTCAGAGAACCCGGAGGATGCCAGCCGGGTTATTCAACCCTCCACGCGCCAGGATGAAATCGGCACCGCTGAGCGCGAACTGCAGAACATGCAGGACGAGATGGTGCACATGCTCCAGCAGAAGACCCGATTGGCTGCACTGGGGCTGGCGGTGAGCAAGATCAGCCATGACCTGCGCAACATGCTGGCCTCCGCCCAGCTGATCTCCGACCGGCTGATCCTGATCGATGACCCGACGGTGAAGAAGTTTGCACCAAAGCTGATCATGTCCTTGGACAGGGCCATCGATTTCTGCGCTCAGACCCTGAAATATGGCCGCGCTCAGGAAGCCCCGCCCCGGCGGGACCGCTTCTTCTTGCGCATGATCGTGGATGACGCGATCGACGCGACAGCTCCCCAAACCTCCCACAAGGTTGTGCTCTATAACGACGTGCCTCAGGACGTGAAGATTGACGCGGACCGGGAGCATATCTTCCGGATCCTCACCAATCTGATGCGGAACTCCGTAGAGGCCCTGCAAGAGCACGTTGCGGCGAACGATACGGAGGGCGAGATCCGCCTTAACGCCTGGCGGGAGGATGATGTTGTGACCATCGAGGTGGGCGACAATGGCCCCGGCGTTCCGGAGAAGGCCAGGGCCCATCTGTTTGAGGCGTTCCAAGGCTCTGTTCGGGCCGGCGGCACGGGCCTTGGCCTGGCCATCGCCTCTGAACTGGCGCGCGCCCACGGCGGTTCTGTGGAGCTCAAGGACCGTGCTGAAGGGGCCCATTTCTGGGTTATCATTCCAGATCAGTCAGAAGAAAGCTCTGACGGCCGGCGCGGCGAACTGGAGATCGCTTAGGGCGCTTTGAGCCACGGTCCCCTGATTTTGTGGGGGGAACGAATGCACCCGCGTCCTTGCGAACGCGAGGACCTTCTCAGCCAAAAGGCAGATTTGAGCTATGGGCCCTCGCGTTCGCAAGGGTGCGGCGTGAGCTGAACCTTACTCAACCCGAACCACCGTCCCCTCGCGCCGCGGATCTGCCCCGCCCTCAAGCCCTTGTTCGGTGACCCGAATGCCATGCAGGCCACTGTTGAGGCTGCGGATTTGCACCTGGTGGCCGCGCTTCTCCAACTGCCGCGCGAGTTTTGCCACGCTGGTGCCTTTCTCAAGATCGGTTTTGCCGTTCCGGTTGATATGATGGGGCAGATTGACGGCCTCCTGCGGCGTGAGGTTCCAATCCATCAGCCCGATCATGGCCTTGGTGACATATCCGATAATCCGGCTGCCTCCAGGAGAGCCAATGGCCGCAAACAGCGCGCCGTCTTGCTTGAGGATCAAACTGGGGCTCATGGATGAGCGCGGCCGCTTGCCCGGCTCCACCCGGTTGGC
Organism: Pseudomonadota bacterium; assembly: GCA_038748855.1. Classification (GTDB taxonomy): domain Bacteria; phylum Pseudomonadota; class Alphaproteobacteria; order Rhizobiales; family CAJQND01; genus JAAEUE01. The sequence goes on along the minus strand of JBCDIP010000450.1, from coordinate 1,720 downwards.
CACCATCATCCCATCGCGCTCCGGTCTGAAGGAAAAGTCGGTGAGCTGGTTGTTGAGCAGGAAGCCCCCCGCCATCAGATGAGCGCCAAAGCCGCCCTCCACCGAACTGGTCATGGAGACCGCATTGCCGTCTGCGTCCACTATGGAGAGGTGGGTGGTGCCCGGCCGGGTCAGATCGTCGATGGCCGTCTTCTTCTTCTCCACCCCCGGGGGCGTTCCAGGCTCGGCCCGGGCCATGGCCTTGGCCGGGTCGATCAGGGCGCTGCGGGAGCTCAAGTAATTCGGATCAAGCAGGCCCTTCACCGGCACATCCACAAAATCGCTGTCGGCCATGTAAGCTCCCCTGTCCGCAAAGGCCAACCGGCTCGCCTCGCTGATCAGGTGCACCGCCTCCAGCGATCCTGGCTTAAGGGCGGCCAGATCGAACCGTTCCAGCATTTTCAGGATCATCAAGCTGGTCAGCCCACCCGACGTGGGCGGAGGCATGCCGCAGACCCGGTAGGTTCTATAAGGCGCGCACACCGCTTCTCGGCGCTTGGCCTGGTAAGCGGCCAGGTCCTCAAGCGTCATGGTTCCCGGATTGGTGGCGTGGCCGCGGACAGCCTCCACAATGGCCTTCGCCACGGGGCCTTCATAGAAGCCTGCCGCGCCGTTCTCTGCGATGGTGCGCAGGGTCTCGGCATAGGCCGGGTTTTTGAGGATATGACCAACAGGAAGGCGCTCGCGCGCACCACCGCGCATCACATAAAAATAATCACGGGTGGTCGGCTCGCCCTTCAGGCGGCTGAAGCGCGCGATCAAACCGCTCATGCGGGGACTGACGGCAAACCCTTCCTCAGCCAGGGTGATGGCCGGTTGAAACAGATCTTTCCAAGCGAGCTTGCCATGGGTCTTATGAGCCAGCTCCATCATCTTGATCACACCGGGCACACCGACAGCGCGGCCCCCCACGACAGCGGCCATGAAGCCCATGGGCTCGCCTCCCTCCTGCAGGAACAGCTGGGGCGTGACGCCGGCCGGTGCGGTTTCGCGGCCGTCATAGGCCTCTATGCGGCCATCCTTGCCGCTGAAGTGCAAGAGAAACGCCCCGCCACCAATGCCGGAGGATTGCGGCTCCACGAAGCTGAGCACCAGTTGGGCCGCAATGGCGGCATCCACCGCGCTGCCGCCCTGGCGCAACATGGCCGCTGCGGCCTCAGAGGCATGGGTGTTGGCTGTGGCCACCATGGCCTCAGAAGCGTTGGCGGCAGGCCGGCCGGACAGTAAAGTGAGCGGGACGATCAGAAGAAGGATGGTGCGCATGGGGTCTCCCTGTGGTGCCTGTCATCTTTGGGCAATCGAACACTTTAATTGGGATCCACAATATGACCGTACGTCCTGGACCGCAAAATCTCATTACAGATGTGGACGGAATTTCTGTCGGCAACGCCCATGATGCGGCCTTACGCTCAGGCGTCACCGTTATTGTGCCTGAGGGCGGAGCTGTGGCAGGGCTGGAAATCCGGGGCGGCGCGCCGGGGACCCGCGAAACGGATGCAGCCGACCCGTCCTGTCTGGTGGAGGAGGTTCACGGGGTTGTGCTGGCCGGCGGTTCGGTGTTCGGGCTGGCGGCCGCAGACGCAGTCACCACGGAGCTGGCGGCCCGGGGGGTTGGGTTTTCGTTCCGCGACCAACCCCATATGTGCCCGATTGTTCAAGCGGCGAACCTATTTGATCTGAC
>JBCDIP010000449.1:0-3620 GCA_038748855.1 Pseudomonadota bacterium | reverse complement strand
GAGGCATGCGCCAACGCGTGTCGCTGATGCGCACGCTGATTATGCGCCCTGAGATCCTTTTGATGGATGAACCGTTTGGCGCCCTCGACACCCACACCAAACTGGAAATGCATAAGCTGCTGTTGGAGATCTGGAACCAGGAGCAGCAAACGGTGGTATTCGTCACCCACGATCTGGGCGAGGCTCTAACCTTGTCCGACAGGATCATCGTTTTGTCGGCCCGGCCCGGGCGGCTGAAGGAGATTTTCCACGTCCCGTTTGAGCGGCCGCGAGATGCGGTCAGCTTGCGGGAGACGCCTGAGTTCAGCGAACTCTTCTCAGAGATCTGGCATTCCCTCGGCGAGGAATTCCGCCGCACAAGTGCCGAGGGATAAGCATGAACCTGTCTGAGACATTCTGGATCAATTTCTGGCGCCTGTTCCTCCTGGTCCTGATCCTCTCCATCTGGCAGTGGGGGGCGGAGGTCAACCAATGGCTTGTGTCCGGGCTGGAGAAGGGCTGGCAAAAGGCCCTGACCGTGCAGGTGCTCGAGCCGTTTTTCATCTCCAAGCCCACCCTCATCTGGGCGAGGTTCCTGGAACTGGGCTGCTTCACCGATCCCAGCGGGGCCTGGATCTCAGGTCAAGAGGGCGGGTTCGCAGGTTGCCTGAACGGCAATGCCAATAATCTCTGGTACGCCACCCTGGCCACGCTCCGCAACACGTTCTGGGGCTTTCTCGTTGGCGTGGGCAGCGGTGTTGTGGTTGGCCTCATTCTTGGCCGTTCGGATTTTCTCGCCCAGGTTTTTGAACCGTTCATCGTGGCCTTCAATTCTCTGCCGCGGATCGCGCTCGTGCCGTTGATCGTTCTGATTTTCGGTCTGGGGGATGCCTCCAAAATCATGACAGCCTGGGTGATTGTCTTCTTCATCGTGTTCTTCAGCACCTTTGAAGGCGCGCGATCGGTGGACCGGGACCACATCAATGTGGCCAGGCTGCTGGGCGCGAGCGACTGGCAGGTGACCTGGACAGTGGTTGTGCCCTCAACGCTCGCCTGGGTGTTCGCGGTGTTGACGCCGGCGCTCTCCTTTTCCCTGATCGGGGTGATCATCGGGGAATTCATCGGTGCACAGGTCGGGCTTGGCAAGATCATCATCGAAGCTGAAGCCACACTGGAAACCGCCGACATGATGGTTGCGCTCTTTGTTTTGATGATCGTCGGCGTCGGGCTGGCGCTGCTCATCCGCCGCCTGCAATCCTATTTGCTGCGGTGGCAATCGCAATTTAGTGGATCGGGCCAATAGTCCAACACATCTGCTTGGCTTCACCTCTGTTAGCTCCTATAACAAAACGGTCGAGGATGTTGGGCCGCTGGCCCAAGAAGGCAGTTTGCTGAGCGGGAGGGATGTGTAGAGTGATCGAGGCGGGCGTTCCCATTGGCCGTCCTGGCGGCGAAGTGCGCGTGAGGCTTGCGCATGGCTAGTGCTGCGGAGAAAACCTCGCGCCTGTTGCTGTTGGCGCTGCTGCTGGCTATGGCCTGGATGTTCTGGTCCGGCCTGTTCAAGCCGCTGCTGATTGCCTTTGGCGTGTTTTCCTGCGTGCTCAGCGTCTATCTGGCCGCGCGTATGGATTATTTCGATAACGAAACGTTCGCTATTCACGTAGGTTGGCGGCTGCTGAAATACTGGGTCTGGCTCTCTAAGGAGATCGTGAAATCCAGCCTGGATGTGGCCCGCATTGTCCTTCACCCAAAACTGCCGATCAGCCCAAGGGTGGTCGATATCAGGCCGACCGCAACACGGCCCGTCTACCAGGTGATCCTGGCCAACTCCATCACGCTCACGCCCGGGACTCTCTCGCTGGACGTCTATAATGGCGTCATCAAAGTGCACGCGCTCACCGAGCAGGGCGCGGAGGATCTGATCGCGGGTGAGATGGATCGGCGCGTGGCCGACCTCAGGGAGGATTAGGCGGTGTATTATATCGTGACGGCCGCAACTCTAATCACCATGGCGCTGGCGCTGGTTCGCGGCATTTTGGGCCCAAGTGTCTATGACCGGGTGCTTGCGGTGAACATGTTCGGCACCAAGACGGTGCTGCTCTTGTCGGTGATTGCGTTCTTTTACGGCCGGCCGGACTTTCTCGATCTGGCTCTTGCTTATGCGCTGCTCAACTTCATCGGGGTTCTGGCGGTGCTGGAGTCTTTCCGCCGCCGGGCAGAAAACCGCAGCGCTGAAGGCCAAGAGCAGGGGTGAGCCGATGGATCTAATCATTGACTATGCCAGCGGGATCCTCCTGTCGTTAGGCGGGTTGTTCGTCTTTATCGGCGGGGTCGGCGCTCTGCGCATGCCGGACCTTTACACCCGCATGCATGCCGCCAGCCTGACCGACACCATGGGCTCGGTGCTGATCATCGTGGGCGTTATGCTTCAGGCCGGTGCCTCGTTCGCCGCGGTGAAGCTGTTCGCCATTCTGATTTTCCTTCTGTTCACCGGACCAACGGCCTCCAACGCGCTTGCCAGTGCGGCGATCCTGTCTGGCCACCGCCCAACTGAGGCGTTGCCCTGGCGCAGCGAGCGCGACACGTGACCCTTCTCACCGGCATAGCTCTCCTCACCCTGGCGGTGGTCACGGCATTGGCCATCGTGCACACGAAGAACCTGTTCGTGGCGGTGATGCTGTCGGGCGTGTTCAGCCTGTTAATGGCAGCGAACTTCCTGATCCTGGATTCGCCCGACGTGGCTCTGACCGAGGCCGCTGTGGGCGCCGGCATCTCCACGGTGCTGTTCCTGGCCGCTCTGTCGCTGTCAGCGGAACACGAGCGGGACTTTAAACCCAGCCGGATTGGCGGTCTCATTGTCCTGGTGACCATCGGCGTGGTGATCTACGCCACGTTCGAGCAACCGCGCCTGGGCGATCCAAGCTCTCCTGTGCAGCAGCATGTGGCGCCGTGGTATCTGGCCAACACGCCTCCATTGATTGACGTGCCGAACGTAGTGACCGCGGTTTTGGCGAGCTTCAGGGGCTACGATACCCTAGGTGAGGTCTTCGTGGTTTTGACGGCCGGGATCGGCGTTCTGTTTCTTTTGAGCGCGCGGCCCAGCAAGACCGCCAAGGCGCCGACCATCCCCCCGCCCGGACCGGTGGAGGGCTTGCGCCACTATCTGATCCCGCGCGTGGTGGGGCGTTTGCTGATCCCGTTCATCTTCCTCTTCGGGCTCTATGTGCAGTTTCACGGGGACTTCGGACCGGGCGGCGGGTTCCAGGCCGGGGCGATTATTGCCGCTGCAGTGATCCTCTACACTCTGTTGGAAGGTGAGCCTCAAGCCTTGCGGGTTGTGCCCGTGAGCTTCCTGAAAGTGCTGGCCGTGGCTGGCGCCTTGCTGTATTCGGCCGTGGGTGTTGCGGGCATGCTGCTGGGTGGGAATTTCCTGGACTATAACGTTTTGAGCGCCGATCCGGTGGCCGGGCAGCATCTTGGTATTCTGCTTGTGGAAGTCGGAGTGGGTGTGACGGTGACCGGCGTGCTTCTGAGCGTGTTCTTCGCCTTTGCTACACGGGGCAAAATGTAATGGAACTGCTTGGTCACTATAACTACTGGGTCTTCGCGATCCTGCTCATGGTCGGGTTCTATGCCTCCAT
>JBCDIP010000448.1:0-3626 GCA_038748855.1 Pseudomonadota bacterium | reverse complement strand
CTTAAACGCAAACGTGCGGCCATCTTCCGTCTCGGTTGTGAACATGTTCTCGCGGAACTTCTCCCAGTGACCGGACTCTTCCCAAAGAGCGCGGTCCATCATGTCCGGGGAGTTCACTTCCAGATAGCCTGCTCTCTCCTGGCGCCGACGCATATAAGCGATGAGCGTCTGGAAGAAGGTCCAACCCTTCGGATGCCAAAACACCGATCCCGGTGCCTCTTCCTGGAAATGGAACAGATCCATCTCGCGGCCAAGCCGCCGGTGGTCGCGCTTCTCGGCGTCTTCCAGCGCATGCAGATAGGCTTTCAGCTGCTTGTCATCGGCCCAAGCCGTGCCGTAGATGCGCGTCAGCATCTGGTTGTTGCTGTCGCCGCGCCAATAAGCGCCGGCCACTTTCATCAGTTTGAACGCCGTGCCGATCTTGCCCGTGGACGGCAGGTGCGGCCCGCGGCAAAGGTCAAACCAGTCGCCCTGATGGTAAATCTTCAGATCCTCGCCTTCAGGGATCGCGTCCACCAGTTCAACCTTGAACGCCTCGCCTTTCTCGGAGAACACTTCCTTAGCTCTCTCGCGCGACCACATTTCCTTGGTGAAAGGCGCGTTGCGCTGGATGATCTCGCGCATCTTCTTCTCGATGGCGTCAAAATCTTCCGGGCTGAAGGGTTCGTTGCGGGCGAAGTCGTAGTAGAAACCGTTCTCAATGACTGGGCCAATGGTAACTTGCGTGCCCGGATAAAGCTCCTGCACAGCCTCAGCCATCACGTGCGCCGCATCGTGGCGGATCAGCTCCAGCGCCGCCTCATCATCGCGGGTGATGATCTCAATGGCCGCATCTTGGGTGATCGGATCGGACAGATCACACAGCTCGCCATTGAGCTTCACGGCCACGGCCTTCTTGGCCAACGACTTGGAGATTGAGGCTGCAACGTCTGCGCCACTCAATCCAGATTCAATATCTCGGGAGTTCCCATCCGGGAAGGTCAGGTTCGGCATAATATGGCTCCTATCCAATCCCGCAAACGGATGCGGGTGGTGGGGCGGAGTGCCCCTTTGGGGTTAAGGTCATAAGACGGGCGCCCTTTTGCTCCTCTTTGACCGTTTCGTCAAGATCAGGCGATGCTTAGCGCTTCGATCCTCTGATCATATGACGCTTGCGGCCAAAGCCAGGCACACGCTCAACCTCAAAGCCAGCTGCTTCCAAGTTGCGCCGGACCCAGCCAGCGGAGGTATAGCTGGCAAAGCTTGCGCCAGGCCGTGCATGGTCCGCGACGGCCTGCATGAGGTCCTCAGACCACATGTCCGGGTTGCGCGCAGGCGCAAAGCCGTCCAGGTACCAGGCATCAGCTTTACCGTTCCAAGCGGCCATCCCGTCCAAGACCTCAGCCTGAACCACGGTCAGCTGGGTCTGTGCGTCCATCTGCCAGGTGTTGAGGCCGCTTTCGAGCGCCGTCCAGTGGACGAGCAGGGGCTCAGCCAACGTATGAAGGTCTGGCCACCGCGCCAGCGCTGTTGCCATTTCATCGCTGGTGAGCGGATAGCCCTCAAAGGAAACGAACGTCAACTGCCCCTCCGGCTGGCGCGCACCAACCCATTGGCGCCAGGTTTCCAGGAAGTTCAGCCCCGTGCCAAAGCCGAGCTCGCCAATGGTGAACGCGCCGCCTTCGCTCCAGCGCGCCGGAAGATCGTTCCCCTGCAGGAACACATAGGCGGTCTCCGCTCGCCCATCTGCTGCGGAATAAAAGTGATCGGCGAACCGCTCTGAGAAGGGAACGTCTTCCTCGCTCCAGCTTAAGGGGTGATTGGGCATGACCGGCTTTGCGCTCCTCACTGGCGGCCCGCGCCTCAATTGGGCATAAGCTCATCTTCAGCGTGAATTTCGTTGCAGCAGGAAACACAAGCTTGGGTCAACTGCCAATCATAATCATCGGCGCCGGCATTTCCGGCCTGTCCCTGGCCAAGGCGCTCGTGGACAAGGGACAGGCCGTTTTGGTTGTGGAGGCTGGCAAAGTGGGGTCCGGAGCCTCCGGCGCGGCGGCGGCCTATCTGGAACCCAGAACCGGCACAGGCGGTCTCAGAGCCATTGAGTGGGAAAGCTTGAAGCGCTGGCCTGCCTATGCCCAGCACGTTGCTGAGTCTACGGGCACAGATTTAGATTATCGGACCGAGGGCCTCATCCACGTCGCCCGCGAAGACGGCCTGCCCCGCCTACAGCGGGAGTTTGAACAACGCCAGGCCGCCGGCACACCAGTCACATGGCTGTCGGGTGATGAGGCGCGCGAGAGAGAACCTGCCCTCTCACCAGACATTTTGGCCGGATACAGCCTCCACCAGGTGCACACACTTGATGCACGGGCGTTCTGTGCCGCCATGGCGGCCCTTCTGGTTCAGATGGGGGTTGAGGTTTCTGAGGAAACGCACGTTCTGTCGATTACCACCGATGGCGATGAGCTGCTTTTGCACACGAGCCGGGGCGAGCGGCGCGCCGCCAAGGTGGTGCTGTGCTGCGCCATGGGCCGCAATCACATCGAGGGTCTGCCGGACGATGTTCCTCTGAGCCGGCCGGTGCGCGGTGTGATGCTGGACTTAGCTGAGGATGAGGGTCCGCCCTTGGTGAGCCGCATGGTGAAGCATTCAAAGGGCGTCATCTGCCCGCGCACCGGCGGCCGCTTGCTCGTGGGTCCCACATCGGAAAAGGGCGAGACGTCGCTTTTGGTTGATGACGACGTCATCGCAGGGCTGCTGGAGACGGCGGGACAGTTCGTACCCGCCGTGGCCAAGTTAGACCGCACCAACATCCTTGTGGGCATCCGAGCGCTCACCGGAGACGGCGCCTTGAAGCTCGGCCAGAGCCGTGCGGTGCCAGGCGTGTATTACAGCCTCAGTCATGGTGGATCCGGCTTCTTGCGCGCGCCGGTCGTGGCAGAGGAACTTGCAGACTACCTGCTCAATGAAGCGGCGTCCTGCCCTCTCACGAGTGCTTACCTCACACGGCTCTGAAGCGCTTAGGACAGATGCGCTGCCTCGTTGGCGACTTCAAACCGACGCGTGTTCTGCTCATAGTCGAACGGGCGCTCGGTGAGATTTTCCGGCTCCCACTCGCTTCTGTGCGCATCATAGAAGTCGCCGCCATAAACATGAATCGCGCCGGTGTAGAGATCCGTCGGGTTGGTCACCGAGTGGATGATGTCGTGGCCAAGCGGAGTTGCCATGCCGGGCGCCATTGTCTTGGCACCGGCCGCTTCGATCTCAGCCCCGCCTTCGTCTTCAATGCGGCGCCAAAAGATATTGTCCTCGCGTCCTGAGTAGACGCCAATCACCGCCCACATATTATGATTGTGCGGAAGCAAGGTCATCCGCGGCGCCCAGACCACATTCAAGATCGTGAGCGTTGGGCTATGATAGAGCTTATGAACCCCACCTTGCGTCGGTTCGCCTAGACCTTGAATGACCTCGCCGGGATCGGCCACCGCACGGGCGATCACTTCGCGCGCCGCCTTGTGGGATTTGTCCTCAGCATAAGCGCTCTTGCACTCTTCAATGAACCGGTCCAACTCAAACATGAGGTCCTCCTGGATTACCGGTACCCCCTCACGTTCATCCTACCATACTCAGGTCTTCATCCAAGG
>JBCDIP010000447.1:0-3627 GCA_038748855.1 Pseudomonadota bacterium | reverse complement strand
CGGGTGGCGGTGCACTCAACATGGCGGTCCACCAGACGCGCCGTGGCCTCCGGGTCGAACTCGTCAGCCGGGTCGCCGAGTCCCAGCGCGATCTCGTCGACAGCTTCCTCCGTCGGAACGGCGTCCCGGCGACGTCATCGCGCAGGAACGGCTCAGGGCTCTCAAACCACTCATCCGGCAGCTCCACATCCATGGCCCGCATTTTGATGGCATCGGTAATGTTCTTGATGGCCCGGCCCGTGAAGCGCGGCTCGGCCTCTTTGATGGCGTGCAGATAACTGCCCATGTCGGCGATGGTTTTCAGCTTGCCGCCCGCCTTCTTGAAGTGCTTGGCCACTTCCACCATGCCGGCTTCTTGGGGCTCGTTGAAATCCGCATAGGCCGTTTGCACCGCCCGCTTGATCTCCTGGGAGGCATAAAGCTCGTGATTGCCCAGCTTGATCTCGTGGTTCTTGCCCAAAAGCAGCGCAAAGATGTCGATGTAATCGTCCACGGTCTGCGGCCCGTCCACCAGCCAGCGGGCGCCGGCGCGCTGGCGCAGGGCATCATCCACATTCTCCGGATAGTTGGAGAACATGCCGAACGAGCAGTTGCCGCGGACCACCGTGTTGGCGCCCGAAAGGCTTTCCATGAGGACGGCGGTGATCTCCTGCTGGCCGGCCGAGGCTCGGTCGTCTGAGCGCTTTGCCGCCACCTGGTCGATATCATCCACTGTGCCGAAGCCGATGACGCGCGGGTCCATAACATTTGTGACGAACTGGCGGCAGTTCTGGCCAGACTTGCCCTGATAGGAGCTGATCTGGTCCACACCGAAATTCTCATAGTGGAAGGTGTAGCCGGCCATGGCGCAATAGTCGTTGATGAGGCCTGCGATCATCTGGATCAGCGTGGTCTTACCCGTTCCCGGATTGCCATCGCCGATGAAGCTGAACAAGAACCCGCCCAGATCAACGAACGGATTGAGCTGGCGGTCAAAATCATAAGCCATCAACATCTTGGCCAGCTTCATGGCCTGATACTTGGCAATGTGGTTGCCGATCAGTTCGTCCGGCTTCTTGAAGGTCATCACCAGCGGTTTGGATTTCCCGCGGGAGCTTGTGTCCATGCCGTTCAGCTCAAAGTCATCCGTGTCGAGCCGGATGTGCATGGCCTCAAAGGCCGCCAGCTCCGGGAAGCGCCGTTGGCGCGTCAGCAGGGCTTCGAGCGTCAGCCGCGCAAACTCACGTGCGCGCGCCAGCATCTCTCCATCGCCGGGCGCGCCTTCAATGGTTTGCTCCAGCCCATAAAGGAACATTTTGAACGCCTCATGGGGCGTGTCTAAGTCGACATCCGGATCCTTGGGCTTGGATGCACTGTCGCTGCCGGGCTCCAGCGTCTGGCTGAGATAGCTCGCTGCCGTAAAGAGGCAGACAAAGCCCGACGCTGCCATTAGCTTATGGAATTGGGTGGCCTTATCGCCGGTGAGGGGCGAGGACCTGTTCTCTTCCGCGAGGCTCTCAAGCTCTGTGTGCTTGGCGAACACATCGCCAACGGCCAGCCCTACAGCGAGGCCCCGGCGCAACCTGTAGGCCAGAGAATGCTGGGCGATGGACAACATGCCATCATCAGGCGTGATGGCCGAGATCGCATCGAGCATGCGCACATCGGCCGTCCGTTGCCGCCCGCCGCCGCCCACAGTGGAGACAAACCGCCGGCGCGTTCCGGCGAGCGCCGTCTTCGACGAGCCGTCCTTGTCAGCCACCACAACAGCAGAGCGCTGCAGCATCGCTTGGGCGGTGGGAATATGGGCGCTAATGTCTTCTTCGCGCAGGGTGGTAAGGCCGACGTCCATAGGCTTGCTCACACGTGTCTGAGGATATGTTCACCGCTGGCGATATAGCAGCGGTAGTTGTTGAAAATCTCTTCGGCCAGCCCCTTGGCATAGGCCGCCTGATACGCGGTGTGGGGCACCAGGGCATAGCGCTCAATGGCACTCACTCCCTGGGCCGCACAGTCCACATCATCAGTGTTCACATAGAAGATTTCTTTGGCCTGCGTCCCGCTGAAGATGCCCTTCTTCTCCGGGATCTCCTCTTTGGAATGCAACTCCTGGACGGTCCAGGTCAAAAGCCAGTTCTCTTTGTGATCCTTCACATCATCCAAAACCGACTGCACCTTCTCGTTATGGTCCGTCAGGCCGCCTGCATAGAACGGGCCCAACACGAAGCGGCGCAGCTGCTTGGGGTGCAGGTTGTAGAAGGTTTCATCAAGCGCCGTGGCAATGGTGGTGAGGTTCAGGCTGTAGCTGGAATGGTTCTGAGTGAACTCACGAAAATCCGCCCGCAGCATCAGATTGGGCAAACCGTCATGATGCAGGTTGGAGAGCCAGTCGCGGCGCCGTCCGCGCTTGGCTTTGGGCCGTGGCCGGGCGCTGGCTTCATCCGAGCTGTCCTCCAGCATGACCGTGTAGATCATCGGCATGTTGGCCACACCGTCATAGACCGACCATGTGACGATGTAATAGGGGCGCCCGGTGCGATCGTTCATGGTGTGCAAGAGGGTGCGCGGCGCGGTGTAGGCCGAAAACACATCCTTTGCCCCCAGCTTGTCGAAATAGACCCGCTCGGCCATGGTGCGCTGCAGATCGCTTGGGAACTGCTTGAACTTGAGCAAGAGCTCGATCATCTCTTCGCGGATCTGCTCCTGGCTCGGCAGGTCGAAGCGGTTCTCTTCGCCTTCAACCATATCCTGCTGCAGCTCCAGCACGGACTTGAAGGGGGGGAAGCCGCTCTCGCGCCGGTCGAACTTGAAGGTGCCGCTGAAGTGGCATTTGAGCTGCCAACACGCGAACGAATGTTCCAGCCGGTTGAGCTGGCGCAGCAGTTCTTCATAGAGCACCGCACTTTGCGGCTCTTTTTCGCTCTCGGTCTGGGCCACCTCGGCCAAGCCTTTCAATGCTTGATCGAAGGCTGAAAAATACCCTTCCACTTCGGGAGCAAGTTCAACCATTGCGCTGGCCTGTCAAACGAAGGACGGACAGATCAATTGGCAACATACTTGGAGGCTTCATGCTGTTCGAGCACCGCGGAGAAGCGGCGAGCAAAAGCATCGTCGGCCAGCTTCTTGCGGCGCTGGATCTCTTGGGTGGAGATCATGTTCTTCTCGTGCAGCTCCAGAAGGTCTGCGATGTGCGACTGGGCGGCCGCGCCAATGCCGGCCATGGTTTCTTCTGCCGCCGTGTCCACCTTGGTGCCCAGGGTGTTGATGGAGTGGGCCACCTTCTGTTGTGCCGCCGTCTTCAAGCTGTCTTCCAGGGACTTGTAGAGCACCACCCGCTGTTCGGTGTCGATATTGAGCTTGTTGATCAAGGTCGACTGGGCCGCGATCTGGTTGTTTAGGCTGTCCACGAAGGTCTGGAACATGGAGGTGTAGCGCTCCAGGGTCTGGGACGCGGCCAAGAGCTCCTGCTCTCTGGCCTGGGCCTGGTTGTATTCGGTGGCCATAGCGGAGCGTTCTGATTCCAGCTTTGTGCGTTCAGCCTGGTCTGTGGACGCTGCCATCTTATTCTCCAGATCCAGCAATGCCGGATTGAGGTCTTCGATGGTTTTCTGGGTGGATTTCAGGTCTTCGGTCACCCCCTGGCGCCGG
>JBCDIP010000446.1:0-3627 GCA_038748855.1 Pseudomonadota bacterium | reverse complement strand
GGTTTGTCCTGCCGCCTCCTCGAGCTGATCCGAAGCGAGGTTCAGCAGATCCTCGCTCATATATTGGACGCCATAGGCATCCACTTCCAGCTTGAAGGTGAACTTCCAAAGCCTCAGCGCTTCGGACAGGTCCTCACTGTGCGCAGGCGCCGCCATAACAGCGCCCAAGGCCGCCACAGCGACCAGATGCAAAAGCCGGGGGCCCCGGCTCTTACGCATCATCTTGTGTCCCGCCGGGCGGCAGGTCAGCCAGCCCGGACAACGAAGCAGCGCAGGCCCGAACGCTTCAGCCGCCGGCACTTCTTATGGGCTGAAGATCTATCGTCGTACGCCCCTAGACGCACGCGCCAGTAGATGCCCTTGTCGCCCAAGTCGGCGCGCTGATAGACCACTTGTGTGCCCTTCAGAGCTCGTCCGTACTTGGCCTTATACTTTTCCCAGACCTGCTTGGCGGCATCCTCGCTGCGCTGGGCGTTGAGCTGAATGAACCAACCGGTGAGTTGCTGGGTCTCAGCTTCAGTGCTCGGGTCAGAATTTGAAGCACCCGAAGCGATGTCGGTGGCACCGCCGAGCGAAGCAACCTGGGTGCCTCCGCCCGATTGAGCCGTGATCTCGGCAGGTTGCTCAGAAAGGCTCGTCTGATTGGGATCAAGGATCACCGGACCTGCGCTTTTCGCCTTCTCTTGGGCCTGCGGCCTAAGATCCGTTATCACCATTTTCGGAGTTTTCGTCGGAACCGGTTTGGTGGTGCCCACCATGCCCGGATAGCGGAACGGCAGTTTGGTCTCCACCGGCTTTTGCGCCGTTTGAACCGCTTTAGGCGTGCTGCCTGTGACGATCGGATCAACTCCCACGAGCTTCTCAGCCCCGCCAGCGGCGGCCATCAGCTCCGGGGTGGGTGCAACCGCTTTGGGCAGGCTCGCCAGCGTTTTCTGGCTAAGGCTGGTGCGGGCGGCAACCTGAGGCTTTGCAGCTGTTTCGCGCTTGGCGATGATCGGCGAAATCTTGCTGGCCGGCAACACGAGGCCTTTAGCGCTGTAGGGTGAACCTGTTAGCTCGGCATACCGGTCAAGTGCAGGCTTGAAGTCCGGCTTTAACAGAAGCGCCCGAGACAACGCCTTGCGGGCCTTCGCCTTTTGCTGGGTAGACTGATAGGCCAGAGCCTGACCATAGAACGGCAAATGAGGCGATGGATAGTGATACTTCATCGCCATCTTGAAGTCGGCCAGAGCGAACTCGTGGCGCCCCACTTCCTGCATCAGGCGGCCGCGCGCATAATAGGCGTGGGAGAACTCCACGTTCAGGTAAAGCGCGTTGGTAAAGTCCTCAATCGCCAGCGCTGCACGCTTCAGCTTGTGATAGGCGATCCCCCGGTTATAGATCACCGTGGCTCGGGTTTTTGCGGCCAAGGCATCAAATTTCATCGCCGCCGAATAGTCGCGCACAGCCTGCTTGTATTTCTTAAGCTGCTGGAGCGCCAGACCCCGATTAATGAGCGCAATGGCGCGCTGCTCATCATCCAGGTCTTTGGCTGACAAAGCCGCGTCCAACGCGGCGATTGCAGCTTTGTAACGGCCGAATTTCAGATCGGTGCTCCAAGCCTTTTGCGAAGCCGCGGAAATGGCGGCTTTTGGGGCTTTTTCACCTTCAATGGGACTTGCCACAGCGCTGCCCTGAAAGGAGAGAAGTGCTGTGCACGCAACACACGATGCGCCTACTATGCCGACGAGTTTCATAGGCCCATCATCGGCAGTTTCGGTTAATGAACGCTAAAACAGCTGTGTTATTTTCAACACAGCTTATAAGGTTTGTTAGGGCCTATTCGACGGTCACAGATTTCGCCAGATTCCGCGGCTGATCCACGTCCGTGCCCATGAACACTGCAGCGTGATACGCCAGCAGCTGAACCGGCACCGAATAGAGCAGCGGATTGATGAACGGATCTGCGCTCGGAATAAGAATCCGATCAAAATCGCCGTCCCCATTGCCGCTGTCATCGCTGATCAAGACAATGCGACCGCCGCGCGCGGCCACTTCCTGCATGTTGGACACGGTCTTTTCATACAGCTCATCGCGTGGCGCAATCACCACCACCGGCACTTGATCATCGATCAAGGCGATCGGGCCATGCTTCAACTCGCCGGCCGCATACCCTTCCGCATGGATGTAGGAGATCTCTTTGAGCTTCAACGCCCCTTCCAGAGCGATCGGGTAGTTCACGCCGCGGCCCAGATAGAGCACGTCGCGGGCACCTGCGATCTTATGCGCCACCTCAGAGATGTGCGTCTCAAGATGCAGGATCTCCGCAATGTGTCTTGGCGTTTCTACCAGCGCGCTGACCAGTGCCTTCTCGCGTTCCGTGTCGATGGTGCCGCGGGCCCGGGCCGCAGCGATGGCCAGGCACGCCAGTACCGTGAGCTGGCAGGTGAACGCTTTTGTGGAGGCCACACCGATTTCAGGTCCGGCAAAGGTCGGCAAAATGCAGTCGGATTCCCGCGCAATCGTGGACTCCCGCACGTTGACGATGGCCGCCGTATGCTGGCCTTGCGACTTGCTGTACCTCAACGCAGCCAGGGTATCGGCCGTCTCGCCCGATTGGGAGATCACGATGGACAAGCCGCCTTCGCTGAGGGGCGGCTCGCGGTATCTGAATTCAGAGGCCACATCTACATCCACCGGCAGGCGGGCATAGTGCTCGAACCAATGCTTGGCCACCAGCCCGGCGTAGAACGCGGTTCCGCATGCCGTGATGGTGAGCCGGGTCATATTGGCAAAGTCGAACGGCAGGTTTGCCGGCAGATCCACCACCCGGTCCGCCAGGTTCACATACTCGCTCATGGTGTGGCCCACCACTTCTGGCTGCTCGGCGATCTCCTTGGCCATGAAATGGCGGTGGCTGCCTTTGTCCACAAGCGCGCCGGACAGCTGTGTGAAGTGCTCTGCGCGTTTAACCGGATCGCCGTTTTCGTCAAATATTTCAACCGAGGAGCGGGTCAACAGCGCCCAGTCGCCATCCTCCAGATAGCTTACGCGGTTGGTGAAAGGCGCAAGGGCGGTGGCATCAGAGCCCACAAAGACCTGCGCATCGCCATAGCCGATCGCCAGTGGGCTGCCTTTGCGCGCGGCCACCATCAAATCGTCCTGGCCCTCAAACAGGATGGCAAAGGCGAAGGCGCCCTCCAGCCGGTTGAGGACGGCTGGAACGGCTTCCCGCGCAGATTTGCCGGCCTCCAGCTCTGCGGTGATCAAGTGCGCCACCACTTCAGTATCGGTCTCAGTGGCGAATTTCGCACCCTTGGCGGCGAGGCTTTCCTGCAGCTCACGGTAATTCTCAATAATGCCGTTGTGAACAATGGCCACGTGTCCGGCATGATGGGGATGGGCATTGCCTTGAGTGGGCGCACCGTGGGTGGCCCAGCGGGTGTGACCAATGCCGGAAGATCCGGTAAGCGGGCTGTCAGACATCACCTGTTCCAGGTTGAACAGCTTGCCGGGGGCTCTGCGCCGCTCAATCTTGCCGTCCACGAGGGTGGCGATGCCGGCGGAATCATAGCCGCGATACTCCAGCCGCTTCAACGCGGACAGAATGTCGGGCGCAACTTCACCGGTTCCCAGAATTCCAACAAT
>JBCDIP010000445.1:0-3648 GCA_038748855.1 Pseudomonadota bacterium | reverse complement strand
GCGACCGGGTGACCGTTCAGGTGGAGAAATCTCTGGAGAATGTCTTTCTCTATCTGGCCACATTGAAAATGGGGGCCGTCTATCAGCCTCTCAACACCGCTTATACGGCCGCTGAGGTGGACTATTTCATCTCCGATGCCAAACCGTCCCTGGTGGTCTGTGATCCTGCCCGGGCCGAAGCTTTGCAGCACATGGCGACCACCCACGGCGTCGGCAGCGTGCACACCATGGCGCCCACGGGCGACGGCTCGCTGAAGGACCTGGCCGCCGGCCAAGCGGCCAGCCACGAAACCGCACAGCGCGCATCTGATGACCTGGCGGGCCTGCTCTACACCTCCGGCACCACAGGCCGCTCCAAAGGAGCGATGATCACGCACGACAATCTTGCCTCCAACGCGCTGGCCTTGCACAAGATCTGGCATTTCGAGCCGGGGGACGTGTTGCTGCACGCGCTTCCCATCTTCCATGTGCACGGGCTCTACGTGGCGTTGAACACAGCATTCCTGAATGGCTCTGAGATCATCTGGCTGCAGAAGTATGATGCAAACCAGGTGCTGTCCCTGCTGCCGGAGGCCACGGTCATGATGGGGGTTCCCACCTTCTACACCCGCCTCTTGAGGCTGGAAGCGTTCACTGCCGAAGCGTGCCGGACCATGCGCCTGTTCGTCTCCGGCTCGGCGCCTATGTTGGCAGAGACCCATGTGGAGTTTGAAGAGCGCACCGGGAGCCGCATCCTGGAGCGCTATGGCATGACCGAAGCGGGCATGATCACCTCCAACCCCTATGACGGCGAGCGCCGCGCCGGAACCGTGGGCTATGCCTTGCCGGACGTTGAGGTGCGGATTGCCAGCGATGCCGGTGAGATCTTGGGCGCAGGCGAGATTGGCGTTCTGGAGGCAAAGGGCCCCAATATATTTTCCGGTTACTGGCAGATGCCGGAAAAAACAGCTGAGGAATTTCGCCCCGATGGCTATTTCATCACCGGTGACATGGCCCAGATGGAGGCGGACGGCCGAGTGACCATTGTGGGCCGGTCCAAAGACCTGATCATCTCCGGTGGCTTCAACGTCTACCCCAAAGAGGTCGAGAGCGAACTGGATGATCTGGCAGGCATCGGGGAATCGGCTGTCATCGGCGTGCCCCATCCAGATTTTGGCGAAGGGGTGGTGGCCATCGTCACGTCTGATCAAGGCACCGGCATTGAGGAGGCGGACGTTATCAGCGCTCTGTCGGACCGTCTGGCCAAGTTCAAGGTGCCCAAGCGTGTGTTCGTTCACGACGAACTGCCACGCAACGCCATGGGCAAGGTGCAGAAAGCTGAGCTTCGCGCTCAGTATGACGCCCTGTTTAAGGCCTGAAGGCGCAGCAAGCCCGGCACAATCTTCGCCGTCTAAGCATTTTTGCAGGAGTGCCGCCAATCGCTCGGCGGTTGCTCGCCCTTTTTGACGTCTTAAGAGCCTGCTTCATGAACAATCAATCCTTGTCGCTCGGGAAGAAGATCCCAGCCATCATCACTGCACTGGTTGCAATCTCCGTCGCCGCGACCGCTTTGTTCGGCTACTACAAGGGGCGAAAATCGGTGGAGCAGGTGGCCACGGAGAAGCTGGTGGCCGTAACAGAAGCCCGGCAGACGGATTTGGCCACATGGTTTGAAGGGATCGAGGGCGACATCACCGTCCAGTCCCAGAACCCTCTGATCCGGGAGGCATTGGTCCGGTTTACGGAGGCCTGGGGGCTCATTCAGGGCAATCCTGAGAAGACGCTGCAAAAGCTCTATATTGAGGACAATCCCCATCCGACGGGCGAGAAGGAAAAGCTCGATGCAGCCTCAGATGGCTCGTTCTACAGCGCCACACATGCCCGCTATCACCCCTATGTCCGCGCATTTCTGCAGGACCGCGGATACTACGATATCTTTCTGATCGATCCTCACGGCAATCTCATCTATTCGGTCTTTAAAGAGCTCGACTATGCGACCAACCTGCTCAACGGAAAGTGGGCAAAGAGCGATCTGGGCGAAGCATTTCGCCTGGCACGCGCCAACCGGAAGGCGGATTATCACGCCTTTCTGGACTTCAAGCCCTATGGCCCAAGCCATGGCGCGCCGGCCAGTTTCATCTCCACGCCCTTGCTGGGTGACGGAGGCGAGTTACTGGGCGTCCTGGCCTTCCAGATGCCGGTCGGCCGTTTGAACAAACTCATCCAGCAGCGCGCAGGCCTTGGCGAAGGCGGGGAATCCTACCTGGTTGGATCTGATGGCCTCATGCGCAGTGATTCGCGTCTCTCTGAAGATTCCACACTGCTTCAAGTCAAAGTGGAGACCCCGCAGGTGCGCCGGGCCATTGCCGGCGAGACCGGCACCATTGTGGGCACAGACCGCAAGGGGTGGGAAGTGTTGGCGACTTTTGCGCCGTTTGAATTCAAAGGCGCCAAGTGGCCCATACTGACCGAAGTGCCCTTGGCAGAAGCGCTGGCGGGCGTGCAGGCTTTGCGCAACAATCTTATTGTTGGGTTCGTCATCGGCCTTGGTCTCATGATGTTGATCACCTACCAGGTGGGCCGCAGCATTGCCGAACCCATTCGGAAAATGACCACGTCCATGCAACACCTTGCCGAGGGTGATTTGGATGTCACCATTCCAGGCGAAGAACGCCGCGACGAGATCGGCAGTATGGCCAAGGCTCTAGTGGTGTTCCGCGATGCCGGCCAGCAAAAGCTCCAGTTGGAAGCAGAGCGCGCCCGCAGTGCGAGCAGCGTGCAAAGCGCCGTCAGCACGGTGGCCGATGCCCTTGAGCGACTGTCCAAAGGAGATTTGGTCACCCAAATTGATGATGAGCTGGACGTGGAGTTCCGGAAGATCAGAGAGGACTTCAACTACGCGGTGAATGAGTTGGGACTGACCATGGCCACTGTTGCGGGCAGCGCCGCGGACATCTCCAAGAGCACGCAAGAGATCGCCGCGGCCGCAGAAGACATGTCGCGCAGAACCGAGCAACAGGCCTCTACGCTTGCAGAAACTTCAGCCGCTGTAAGAGACATCAACACCACGGTGCACCAGACAGCCGATGCGGCCAAAGAAGCCGGAAAGACCGCAATCAGCGCCAAAACCAATGCCCAGAACGGAGGTGACATTGTTCGCCAGGCCATTCAGGCCATGAACGGCGTGGAAAGCTCCTCAAAAGAGATTGCGGACATTGTGGGCATGATTGATGAAATCGCCTACCAAACCAATCTCCTGGCGCTGAATGCCGGCGTTGAAGCGGCCCGAGCGGGCGAATCCGGCCGCGGCTTTGCCGTGGTGGCCTCCGAGGTGCGTGCCCTGGCCGAACGCTCGGCTGCAGCGGCCAAGCAGATCAGTGTGCTGATTTCCACCTCCACCGACCAGGTTGACCAGGGCGTTGATTTGGTCAGAAAGACCGGAACCGCACTGGAGACCATTCTGGAAAGCGTCTCGCAAGTGGCGGAAGTTGTCTCCGAGATTGCCTCCGGGGCCCAAGAGCAAGCCGGAGGTCTTGAGGAGATCAACATCGCCATTGGCCAGCTGGACAACGTGACCCAGCAAAATGCCACCATGGTCGATGAAGCAAACGCTGCCACCAGGAAGCTTGCAAGCATGAGCCAGGAGCTGGCCGCCCTGGTGGGCAAGTT
>JBCDIP010000444.1:0-3652 GCA_038748855.1 Pseudomonadota bacterium | reverse complement strand
GTGCGCCCCGCCGAAGCGCCGGTTTGCTCTAGCACGTGTTCAAACAAATCGGTTGCCGGTTTGGGACGCGCGACCATATCGGAGCTATAGATGTGGCCGTTAAAATGCACGGTCAGCGCCGTCATCTCCAGAGTGGAACGCAAGCGCTCCGTGCCGCTGTTGGAGGCCACGCTTTTGATCCCGCCAAGGGCGCTCAGCACTTGCTCCACCCCCTCAATGGCCCGCAGTTCCTGGGCAAAAAGCGCCATGGTCTTGGCGAAATGGCGTTCTTCAAAGTCTGCCGGCAAGGGCATGCCGAAATCAGCTTCAAACTTGGCGAACATGTCCTCATTGGCCATGCCCACATAGGTGTCGCGCACATATTCCGGCGTCATCTCCACGCCAAGGTCTGAAAAGACCTCAGCCTCCGCAGTGCACGCCAGCCACTCGCTGTCGATAAGAACGCCGTCGCAGTCAAAGATCACGTGATCAATGGCCATGGGGTGTTTGCTTTTGCTCACGCCGCCTTGCGCCGGGCCACCGCCTCGGACATGACGCACAAGATCTCAAACATCATGGTGGCGCCGGCCAGTGCGGTGTAGCCGGACGGATCGAACGGCGGGGAGACCTCCACAACATCGGCCCCCATAATATTCAGCCCGCGCAAGCCACGGAGCAGCGCTTGAGCCTCGCGCGTGGTGAAGCCGCCCACCTCGGGCGTGCCGGTGCCGGGCGCGAAGGCCGGATCAATGCAATCAATATCAAAGCTCACATAGATGGGATCGTCCCCCACCAGCGCCCTCGCCTCTTTCATCACGGCTTCTGGCCCCAATGCTGCGGCCTCTTCCATGTCCATCAGGCGCACGCCCATCTTTTCCCCATACTCGCGGTCAGCGAAGTCGTAAGCAGAACCGCGCAGACCGATTTGGATGGTCTTCTTTGGGTCCAAGACCCCTTCTTCGATGGCGCGGCGGAACGGGGTGCCGTGGGTGAACTTAAAGCCGTCAAAGTAGCCGTCATAGAGATCGGTGTGGGCGTCAAAATGGATCATGCCCACCGGCGCCTTCTCGCCCACCGCCCTTAAAATTGGCAGGGAAACCAAGTGGTCGCCGCCCGCAGACAGGGGCGTGATGCCCCGGCCCACAACGTCCTTGTAGAAGGCTTCGATGCGGCCCAGCCCGTCTTCCACATCCACCGGGTTGGACGGAGTATCGCCCAGATCGGCCACATTGCAGGTATCGAACGGGGAGAAGCGGAACACATGATGTTTGTGCCGGGTCATGGCCGACATGTCGCGGATCTGCCGGGGACCATGGCGCGGGCCGGGCCGGTTTGTGGTGCCGCCATCCCAAGGCACCCCGATGATACCGATGTCCACATCGTCGGCATCCTGAGGCTTGACGTGGGGCAGGCGCATGAAAGTGGCAATGCCGGCGAAGCGCGGCGTTTCCATACCGGAAACAGGCTGAAAGTCGCGAGCCATGAGGCGTCCTCCGTTGAGAGCAGGCCCACGTTCTCGGGGATTTTTGAGGCAAATGCAATCGAACTTTGCCGCCGCGCCGCCAAAGCAAAAGAGCCCCGAAGCGCGAACGCTCCGGGGCTCTTTCAACTGGTGCTGGTTAACTAACCTGGCCGTGCGCTACATAAGACCGTTAAAGTCGTAACGCAGGCCAATTCTGAATTCGTGACTGAAGTTGTCATCGATGTAGAAGGGCGTGGCGCCAGGACCCTGGGACAGGCCCAGATCCGTGAAGCGATAGCCAACATCCATCGTCAGGTTTTCGGTCACATCGATGCCGACACCTGCACCCACCTGCCACGCCAGCGTGGTGTCGGTGCGGTCGCCGGTGGAGCCAACAGGCCCGGTTGCGTCGATATTGTGAACGGCAAAGCCCACACCGCCACCGATATATGGCTTAAAGCCGCCGATGTTTGCGATATCCCACCAGGCGTTCCACATGCCGGTGAAAGCGGAGTATTCAGCGGCCAGACCGTTGGAACTGGTCAGGTCGTTCTCAAAGCGGTACGTGCCGTTGAACTCCAGGCGCAGGCCATCAACCACACGGCAACCAATACCAACATCGATTGAGCCGGTGTCATCGAACTCTTCGCCAACGGCGTTGGTGCCGAACGGCAGAACGGCTGTGTTCTTGTAAACCCGCGGGCGTTCATGAGTAACGTAGCTGCCGCCAACGCTGAAATAGAAGCAGCTGTCGCCGCGCTCAACAACTTCAACGGGGGGCGGCGGCGGAGGAGGCAAATCAGCCGCCACGGCTGTGCCGCCAGAAACTGCGAGTGCCAGCACTGCACAAGCACATGAAAGTTTGATGCGATTTACCATCGACTATACTCCATCGATCGCGCTTTCTAGGCGGTTGCCCGGCCCCTTGCCGGAACGCCCCGCGCTGGCGCATTTGCTAATTTACCTACCCGGAAAGGCTCAAATTGCTGGACAACCAGACGGTCAGAACCTTCCGAAATCTTTCAACGAGGCCGATGATTAACCAAAACGCTTAAAGATGGATTAAGCCTGCTATTTACTGAATCGATTGATTCAAATTTTTACACGCAGCTTTACGCGCCGCTAACCATAGCGGGCGCGAAAGCCCAGGTTTTCTGGGTATTCAATGGTAAACGAAGAGTGGATCTAAGCCGTGATGCTCTGCAGCGCGCCGACAATATCGTCAACAACCGCATTTACCAACACGGCATCATCGCCCTCACCCATGACCCGAATCAACGGTTCGGTGCCCGACGGGCGAATGATCAAACGCCCTTGCTCGCCCAGGCGGTTCTCGCCATCGGCAATGGCGTCCTTGACGGACTTTTCACCGAGCGGGCGGCCCTTCTTGAAGCGGACGTTCTTTAAGATCTGCGGAAGCGGTTCAAACAGCGAGCAGACCTCGCTTACAGGTTTCTGGCTGGCCTTCACCACCGCCAGCACCTGGAGCGCGGCGATGAGGCCATCGCCCGTTGTGCTGAAGTCCGACAGCACGATGTGGCCTGACTGTTCGCCGCCCACATTGTAGCCGCCTTTGCGCATCGCCTCGACCACGTAGCGGTCGCCCACCTTGGTGCGCACCATGGAGATGCCCTTATCCTTCAAGAACCGCTCCATGCCGAGGTTGGACATGACCGTGGCCACAATCCCGTCCTGGCTCAGCTGGCCACTTTCCTTCCAGCTGGTGGCAATCAGGGCCATAAGCTGGTCGCCATCCACAATCCGGCCGCGCTCATCGGCGATCACCACCCGGTCCGCATCCCCGTCCAGGGCGATGCCGATATCCGCGCGCAGCTCGCGCACCTTCTGGCAGAGCTTCTCCGGGGCGGTGGAGCCGCATTTTTCATTGATGTTAAAGCCGTTGGGATCTGTGCCGATCGGGATCACTTCAGCACCCAGCTCCCAAAGGGCTGCGGGCGCCACCTTGTAGGAAGCACCATTGGCGCAATCCACCACGATCCGAAGACCTTCCAGGCGCTGGGCGCGTGGGAAGCTATATTTGACGAATTCGATGTAGCGCGCCTGGGCATCTTCAATGCGCTTGGCCCGGCCCAGCTTATCCGGCTCCACAAGAAGGCTGTCGGGCTCTTGTTGCAGAAGGCGCTCAATCTCTTCTTCCTGGGCGTCGGAGAGTTTGTAGCCGTCCGGGCCGAACAGCTTGATGCCGTTGTC
>JBCDIP010000443.1:0-3664 GCA_038748855.1 Pseudomonadota bacterium | reverse complement strand
GGGCACCTGCCAGTCTAAGATGTGGGGCATTACCCGCAATCCTCATAGTCTGGACCATACACCCGGGGGATCATCGGGCGGCACCGGAGCTGCCTTAGCAGCGGGAACGACCACTCTGGGTACCGGAACTGACATCGGAGGTTCTGTGCGTATTCCCGCCGGGTGTTGCGGGATTGTGGGCCTGAAGGCAGCCTATGGGCGCATTCCTGAAACTGCGGTGATGAACCTCGATTTCTACTCTCATTCCGGCCCCATGACCCGGACCGTGAGTGACTGCCTGGCTATGTTCAATGTGTCGGCCGGCCAAAGCCCCCGGGATATTGCGTCCCTTCCCGGTGCCATGCGCATTGCGGACACGCCGGGCGATGTGCGCGGGCGCAAGATCGCCTGGTCCGTGGATCTGGGGTACTTCCAGATCGATGGCGCAGTGCGCCAGAACACCATGCGGGTGGTTGATCAGCTGCGCGACTTGGGCGCGGAGATGGAAGAGATCCGGTTCCCCTGGGATGAAAGCTGCCAAGAGGCGGTACAGTGTTATCTGGCCATGCTGTGGGGCCAACACATCAAACGGCTCATCCCCGAGTACGGTGATCTTATGACCGACTATGCGCGCGAAACCGTTCGAGATGCCGAGCGGTTCACCATGGAGGATTTCCTGCAGTCGCTGGCTAAGGCGGTTGAGGTTTACAACGTGTTCGGAGCACAGATGGAAGGTTATGACGCCTTGATCTGTCCCACCAATGCGGTGCCGGCCGTGGCAGCCGATCATGATTCCTGGAACAAGGATTTTCGCATCAATGATGTGGTGGTGGACGGTGAGTATGGCTGGGTCATGACCCATCCTTTCAACATGCTGAGCAGATGCCCGGTCATATCTGTACCTTCTGGAACAGCAGAAAATAATGTGCCCACGGGCGTACAGATTGTGGGTGCCGCATATGATGAGCCCGCCGTTTTCAACGTGGCGGCAGCGCTTGAGCCGGCGTTTGGATTTCAGCGGCCATCCCTTTGAGGCGAGAAGATGAGAATTATCTACAGCGAGGACCACCGCAAGCACTTCCCGAAGGGCGAACTCTATGGGGGTGAGCTGGTGCGCCCGTTTGAATGTCCGGAGCGCTGGGAGCACATTGTCGATCGCTTGAAACTCTGCGGTTTCGAAGACTTTGCCGCGCCGGATCCTTTGGACTGGGCACCTGTGCGCAAGGTCCATACCGGCCCATACCTGGAGTTGTTGCGGAACGCCTGGGCTCTGTGGGATGCGGAAGGCTTTGACGGCGAAGCCTTGCCAACGGTCATTCCCGCGCGCCGCATGCAGCAGCGTGAACCCACCCATATCGATGGCAAGCTTGGCTATTACTGTATGGCTATCGAAACCGCCATCACCGCAGGCACGTTCGAAGCGGCAGAAGCCAGCGCCGCCATTGCCCAAACGGGGCAGAAACTGATTTCAGGGGGCGCCAACACCGCCTTCTCCCTGTGCCGCCCGCCAGGCCATCACGCTGCAAGCGATCTTTATGGCGGCTACTGTTTCCTCAACAATGCCGCCATTGCGGCGCAAGGCTATCTGGATGCAGGCGCAGAGCGTGTGGCCATACTTGATCCTGACTTTCACCATGGCAACGGCACGCAGGACATATTCTACGAACGCGATGACGTTCTG
The DNA here is from genome assembly GCA_038748855.1 of Pseudomonadota bacterium. GTDB lineage: Bacteria > Pseudomonadota > Alphaproteobacteria > Rhizobiales > CAJQND01 > JAAEUE01. The sequence goes on along the minus strand of JBCDIP010000443.1, from coordinate 2,004 downwards.
TTCGTCTCCCTCCATGGCGATCCCATGGACGCTTTCCCGCACTTCCTGGGCTTTGCAGATGAAACCGGTGCGGGCGCAGGAGAGGGCTTCAACCTCAACTTTCCAATGCCTCCCGGGACCCCTTACTCCAAGTGGGGAGACGCGCTAAATCAAGGATTGGAACGGATCCGAAACTATGGCCCGGACGTGCTGATCATCTCCTTAGGCGTGGATACCTTCGAGAACGACCCCATCAGTTTCTTCAAATTGAAATCGGATGATTTCACCGATTACGGTGCCCGCATCGCCGGGTTGGGCCTGCCCACCCATTTCGTTATGGAAGGCGGCTATGCGGTGGAGGAGATCGGCATCAACACCGTCAACGTGTTGCAGGGCTATCTGGGAGCGTGAGTGATGGCCCGTGATCCACGCTACGATATTCTGTTTGAGCCGGTTAAGATCGGCCCCGTTACCGCCAAGAACCGGTTTTATCAGGTGCCTCACTGCAATGGCGGCGGATACCGCGACCCCTCTGCCGTTGCCGAGATGCGTAAGATCAAAGGCGAGGGCGGCTGGGCGGTGATCAACACCGAGCAGGCGGAGATCCATCCCTCTTCGGAGATTGCACCCTTTATCGAGATGCGCATTTGGGACGACCAAGACATGCCGGCCCTTCAGCGCATTACCGACAAGATCCATGAGCAAGATGCGCTCGCAGGCATCGAGCTTTGCTACAATGGCCTCAACAGTCCCAATCTCTACTCGCGGGAAGTGCCGTTAGCGCCGATCAACATGCCCGTGGCCACGTTCACCTATGATCCGGTCCAGGCACGGGCCATGGACAAGGAAGATATCGCCAACCTGAGGCGGTGGCATCGGGACGCGGCCATTCGGGCAAAGCGCTGTGGATTTGATCTGATCTATGTGTATGGCGCCCATACGTTTGGTGCCGTTCAACATTTCCTGTCGCGGCGGACCAATCAGCGCACCGACGAATATGGCGGCAGCCTGGAAAACCGGGCCCGGCTCCTAAAAGAGCTGATTGAGGACACCAAGGATGCTGTTGGCGATACCTGCGCAGTGCCCGTGCGGATCCTGATTGAAGAGATGCTGGGTGAAACGGGCATCAGCAATGAAGAGATTCGGGACGTGGTGGGCATGTTGGCCGAACTGCCGGATCTCTGGGATTTCACACACGGCACCTGGCCGGATGATTCCGGCACCTCGCGCTTCAAGGACGAAGCGGCCCAGGAAGACTATGTGCGCGGCTTTAAGGAGCTCACCACCAAGCCTGTTGTCGGGGTTGGACGCTTCACCTCGGCCGACACTATGGTGCGCCAGATTAAGTCGGGCATTTTGGACTTTATTGGTGCCGCCAGACCCTCGATCGCCGATCCGTTTTTGCCCAAGAAGATTGAGGAGGGCCGGATTGAAGATATCCGCGAATGCATCGGCTGCAACATCTGCGTCACCGGTGATATGACCGGCGGTATCAGCCGCTGCACCCAGAACCCCACGTTCATGGAAGAATGGCGCAAAGGCTGGCATCCGGAGGTCATGCAAACCAAGGGTCCAAGCGAACGGGTGCTGATCGTCGGGGCTGGGCCCGCCGGCCTTGAAGCCGCCCGTGCCTTGGGCGCGCGGGGCTATGACGTGGCGCTGGCCGAAGCAGGAACCGAGCTGGGTGGCCGCGTGACCTCAGAATGTAAGCTGCCGGGTCTCAGCGCATGGGGCAGAGTGCGCGATTACCGTGACTATCAGCTTTCGCAAATGGCCAACGTGGAAACTTATTTCGACAGCGACTTGTCGGCAGACGAAGTGTTGGAATTTGGCTTTGAGCATGTGGGCCTAGCCACCGGCGCCACGTGGCGGAAAGATGCAATTGCACGCTATCACCTGAGCCCGATCACGGCCTCTGAACAGATGGCAGCCTATTCGCCGGACGATCTCATGACCGGCGCCTTGCCGGGCGGCAACGTGCTGCTCTACGATGATGATCATTTCTACATGGGCGGCGTGCTTGCC
>JBCDIP010000442.1:0-3664 GCA_038748855.1 Pseudomonadota bacterium | reverse complement strand
GATCTTCCATCAGCTGGTGGATCAGGTCACCGCTGAGAGCGACCTGATCAGCGCACTCGGCGCCGCACTTGCTCAGCTGGATGTGTTTACGGCCTTTTCTGAATTGGCTGAAGAAAATCGTTACAACCGACCTGTGGTGGATGAGAGCCTGGCGTTTGAGATCACCCAGGGTCGCCATCCTGTGGTGGAACAAGTGCTGCGCCGCGGCGGCGAGGCGCCGTTTGTGCCCAATGACTGTGATCTTTCCGGCGAGGGCGACGGCAAACGCATCTGGCTCCTGACCGGGCCCAATATGGCGGGTAAATCCACCTTCCTGCGCCAGAACGCCCTCATCGCCATTTTGGCCCAGATCGGTTCCTTCGTGCCGGCGGCCTCTGCCCATATCGGCGTGATCGACAGGTTGTTCTCCCGGGTGGGCGCGGCGGATGATCTGGCACGTGGCCGGTCGACCTTCATGGTGGAGATGGTGGAGACTGCCACCATCCTCAATCAGGCCAGCGAGCGGTCCCTGGTGATCTTAGATGAGATCGGCCGCGGCACGGCCACCTTTGATGGGCTCTCCATCGCCTGGGCGTCGGTTGAGCATCTGCATGAGGTCAATTGCTGCCGTTCGCTTTTCGCCACCCATTTCCATGAACTTACCGCACTGTCAGAGCGGCTCGAGCAGTTGGGCAACGCCACCATGAAGGTGCGCGAGTTTAAGGGCGATGTGGTGTTCCTGCACGAGGTGGGCCCGGGGGCTGCCGATCGGTCATACGGTATCCAGGTGGCCAAGCTGGCGGGGCTTCCTGCCCCGGTCATTGAGCGGGCGTCTGAAGTGTTAGCCCTGCTTGAAGAGGGCGATCAAAAGGGCAGCCACGGCGACCTTGCAGCCGATCTGCCTCTGTTCTCCGCCGCCCGGCCGAGCGCTGCTCCGGCCCGCCGGGGTCCTTCAGAGCTGGAGGAAATGGTGGCCGCCATTCTGCCTGACGAGCTGAGCCCTCGCGAAGCCCTTGAGTTGGTCTATGCCCTGAAGGAAAAGGCCGGCGATCAAGAGACCTAGGCGCTGCCTTCAGATCGCGCTATGACACATTCATGAACGAGCATGTGACCGTTGCCAAACCCTTCGATGGCGAAGAGTTGCGCCATGCGCTGACGGCTGCCTGGCAGGACGTGGGTCACGACAGCAGCAAGCTCAGAAAGCAAGCCCTGGAGATCTTGGGCGAGGCGGTCACCGCCGGGCGGGCAGACATCGAGCAGCGCTTTGAAGCGGACCGGGATGGGACCGCCTGTGCCGAAGCGCTCTCCCAGCTGCAGGATGAGCTCATCCAGGTGCTCTACGATTTCACGGTCGTGCACGTCTACCGGGCCAAGAACCCTTCGGATGCTGAACGCATCTCCGTGGTGGCCCAAGGGGGCTATGGGCGCGGCGCCTTGGCGCCGGGCTCCGATATCGATCTGTTGTTCCTGCTGCCCTACAAACAGACCGCCTGGGGCGAGAGCGTGGTGGAATACATGCTCTATATGCTTTGGGACCTGGGCTTTAAAGTGGGGCACGCCACCAGGTCGGTGGATGAATGCATTCGCCTGTCGGGCACCGACAGTACCATTCTCACCACCATGCTGGAATCGCGGTTCCTGTGGGGCGATGAAGCGCTTTTTAACGACCTCATGGTGCGCTACCGCAAGGATCTGGTGAAGGCGCGAGGCGCGGTCAAAAACTTCATCTCCACCAAGCTGGCCGAACGCGACGATCGGCACCTGCGCTCCGGCGCCTCGCGCTATCTGGTGGAGCCGGATGTGAAAAACGGAAAAGGCGGGATGCGGGATCTGCACACCCTCTTCTGGATTGCCAAGTTCGTCTATGGCGCTGAAGAAGATCTGGATTTCGTGAAGGTGGGTGTCTTCACCAAGGATGAGGCAAAGCAGTTCCGCGCGTGCGAGGACTTCCTCTGGGCGGTGCGCTGCCATCTGCACTTCCTCACCAAGCGTGCCGATGACAAACTGACGTTCGACAAGCAGGCCGAGATGGCCGTGCGCATGGGCTATGAGGACGAAGGCGATAACCGCCACGTGGAACAGTTCATGCGGGCCTACTTCCTGATCGCCAAGCAGGTGGGCGATCTCACCCGCATCTTCTGCGCTGTACTAGAAGAGGCTCAGCTAAAGAAGGCGCCGAAGATGAGCGACTTCTTCAGGCGCATGCCTTTTGGCCTGACGGGCGCCGGCACCATGAAAGAGAGCGCGGATTTCACCATCGAGAACGGGCGCATCGTCTCCGCGCGCGATGATGTGTTCAAAACCGATCCGGTGAACCTGATCATGCTTTACTGGCTGTCGGAGCGCTACAATTGCGGCGTGCATCCGGATACGCTGAAGCTGGTGACCCGCTCGTTGCGGCTGATCACCAAGGCCGTTCGGGAAGATCCCCGCGCCAACAAACTGTTTTTGGAGATCCTCACCTCCAAGCGCGAGCCGGAGCTGATTTTGCGCCGCATGAACGAATCCGGTGTGCTCGGCAAGTTCATCCCGGATTTCGGGCGTATCATCGCCCACATGCAATTCAACATGTATCATCACTACACGGTGGATGAGCATCTGCTGCGGGCCGTCGGCGTGGTTTCCGAAATCGAACGGGGCGAGCTGGGTGAAGAGCATCCGGTGTCCCACGAAATCATCCACACCCTGAAAGGCCGCCGCGCGCTGTTTGTGGCCATGTTCCTGCACGACATCGCCAAGGGGCGTAACGAAGACCACTCCATTGCCGGAGCCCGGGTGGCTGAAGAGCTCTGTCCGCGCTTCGGCATGGATGCGGCGGAAACTGAGACCGTGGCCTGGCTCGTGCGCCATCATCTGCTCATGAGTGAGACCGCCCAAATGCGCGATCTCAACGACTTTAAGACCATCGCCGATTTTGCCGCCATCGTGCAGAGCCCGGAACGTTTGAAGCTGTTGATGATCCTCACGGTGGCGGACATCAAGGCTGTAGGGCCTGGTGTATGGAACGGCTGGAAGGGTCAGCTCTTGCGCACGCTTTACTTTGAGGCCGAGCCTCACCTCTCCGGTGGGCACACACGCGTGTCGCGGGCAGAGCGCGTAGAGGTGGCCCAAGCCGCGTTCTCTGAACAGATGAGCGATTGGCCGGCCAAGACCCTTAAGGCCTATTTGAAGAAGCACTACGATCCTTATTGGCTAAACGTGAAGCTCGACCATCAGATCCAGCATGCCAAGCTGATCGAGCGGGCGGATCAAACGGTGATGACGGAGGTGCAGACCGACGATTTCACTGCCATCACCGAGCTCACGGTTTACGCGCCGGACCATCCGCGCCTCCTCGCCCTTCTCACTGGGGCCTGCTCAGCCGGCGGGGCCAACATTGCTGGCGCCCAGATCTACACCACCGCCGACGGACACGCATTGGACACGCTCCTGATCCAGCGCGAGCTGCCCGACAGTGCCGATGAGCTCAGGCGTGCAACGCGCGTGGCCGAACTGATCACCAAAGCACTCACCGGGGAGGTGCGTTTGCGAGATCTGGTGATGTCCAAGGAACGGCCGACCAAACGGGCCGCTGCGTTCTCGGTGGAGCCGCAGGTCTTGATCGACAATGACAGCTCCAACGTCTTCACCGTGATCGAGGTGAACGGGCTGGACCGCACCGGGCTCCTGTTCGACCTGACCGAAG
>JBCDIP010000441.1:0-3664 GCA_038748855.1 Pseudomonadota bacterium | reverse complement strand
TCGGCGGTCAGTTTGCCGTCATCCACGTGGCGCCGGAGGGAACCAAAGGGGCCAGCTGACGCCTGCCCCCAATCGTCCATGACGATTTTATCCATGATGTCGGTGAGCGAATATTCAACAGCGCTGATCGTTCCGTAGGGTACCACCAGCGTGCCGGGTGTTATCCACTCTGTCTTAAAGTGAGGCTCCGGCTCGATCAGCCGGCTGGCCTCGACCATGATGTCAGCACCGAGCAGGCAATCCTTCCAGTTATCGGTGACCACCACCGGCTTGCCCAGATCGGCCTGCAGGCGCTCTGCAAACGCCTCGCGGCTCTCAGGCCGACGCGAATGCACTCTGATCTCATCAAAGTTGAACAGGTGATTGAGCAGCCTTACATTCCAATAGGCGCTGCCCCGCGCACCGATATGGCCGAGTACTTTTGAACCCTCGCGTGCCAGATACTTGCCTCCAAGGGCGGTGAGGGCGCCCGTGCGCATGTCTGTGATGGCCGTACCGTCCAGGATGGCTTGCGGTATGCCGGTCATTGGGTCGAACAACAAAACAAAGGCCATTTCTGAAGGCAGGCCCAGCTTGTAGTTGTTCACATAGTCGCCCACCACCTTCACGCCGGCAAATTCACCAAGTGCTCCGCGCAGCACATTGAAATGACCCTCGGCCCCTTTCGGGCGCAAGTGCATGCGCGGCTCAATAACCGTCTCTCCGCGTCCCTGCTCAATGATCTGGGCATCGATGGCGTCCAGGATCTCGGAATCGGAAAACTCCAGGGCAGCAATGTCGGCGCCGCATAGGTAGGTGAATTCTACGTCCGGATGCATCAGATTTGCTCCGCTGGTTGGGGCGTTGGTTCAGTGGTCTTGCCGTCGCGCACTCGTTGGCGCGTTCCGTCTGTCTGCTCAGTGTTGAATTCATCGCCCATTTCGTCGGCCAGTTGCTTAAGTCGCAACCGGTTGGTGATCGGCGCCGTGCGGCCTTCTGCCCTTAAGCCCTCAAAGCGCGCCCAAACAGCATATTTCTTTTTCATCTGATGCGGCTGAAAGTCGGTCATCTGCTCCGGAGTAAGTTCAGGGTCATCTACTCCCAAAGCACCGTCGCGGATGGCGGCGTTCAGTAACTCTTGGCCGTTTGGCGTTCTAGCGATCATGGCATTGGCACCGAGGTCCTGGTCTTCCGTTTTCGGGTCCGGCGAGCCACCAGGCCATGTATCTGAAACTGCAATATCGGCGCTTTCGCCTATCCCGTCTGGACAGACCTTGCAGCGGAAGGGCAATGACCATCCGCTCTCATCTTCTCCCCAGAAGTCGGTGTAGCGCAACTCCTTCACCAAGCCTTGCCGTGTCTCGAACCGTGTTGGGCCCGGGCAACCGCGGCCCCGATAGCGGAATGCAGTTACATCGTCCGGCGCCACATCATAGCGTGCCAGAAAACTATTCATTGCGGCCGGCGGCATGTAGCCTCCACACACGAGGGTCAGCCAATACTGTACCAGATCATCAACGCGAGCGTCGTGCCGCGCATAGTTCCGCAACGCACCGATGTCGCACGGTTTGCCGATGAAGGCGAATGCCTCGCCGCGGTCTAAAACGTCATTGATGTCCACCAGCGTTGCCGTGGGTCCATAGCGTGAGCCAGCTGCCTCCCAGACGTCGCCGGAAGTGAAGCTCAACGTGCTCTCTCCGAAGGTGGGGTTGGTCTTTGAAGTTCTGGTGTGAAAGATGAACTCTACCTGCCCTGTCTCAAGCAGATAGGTGCCTAACGCCGTCAGCACGCCGCCGGTTGATCCCTCAAAGCGTATGTCTGGGTCACCGGCATGCGCCAGAACGATCGCACGGTGCGCTCCCCAGACGCGATCCATACGCGTGCTCCCATCCATCAAGCGCTCCGGCAGTCCGTCCACCCGAGTCCCGGGGCAAACATCATAGATCAGGTCAACATCCTTGTGCTCCAGATCGGGGCCGGCCACTGGGCGAATGTGGCCGCTGGTCACCTTCACAGCCTTGACCTTCTGCCGTCCGGCCACAGCCTGGCAAAGCCCGCAACCGATGCACATGCCGTCTTCCACGATTTTGTGGAGGCGATCCTGAGGGCGGAGATCTTCAGGGGGAGCTCGCATGAACCCGTTCGTCTCGCTTCATTAGGCCGTTACGGTGATGGCTTTGGTTTCACAATAGTTGGCCAGCGCTGCGAGGCCCTTCTCGCGGCCAATGCCCGATTGCTTGAAGCCACCGAATGGAACGGTGTCGCCAGCCCCGTGATATCCGTTAATGAAAACCTGTCCGGCCTCTACCTGTCGGGCAAACTTCATCGCTTTGGAGATATCTTGTGTGTGGATTCCTGCCGCCAAGCCATAGGCCGTTCCATTGGCGATCTCTATGGCTTCCTCCAGAGAGGAGACGCTCATAACGGCAAGCACTGGCCCGAACACCTCTTCTTGTGCCAGCTCATCACTGGCCGGCACATGGGCAGCTACAGTTGGCTCGATAAAAAACCCACCCTCACAACCTTCAATCACCGGCGCATTGCCGCCGGTCAGAATTGCGATGCCCCGTTCCTTCGCCCTCTCCACATATCCGGTCACGGTTTGCAACTGGCGGTTTGAAACCAATGGGCCCATGTCGGGATTATCGAGGCCGTGACCAACCGTCATCTTTTGTGCACCTGCTACCAACCGTTCGGTCAACTCCTCGCAAATCTCGTCCTCTGCGAGCAGCCTTGTGCCAGCACTGCAAATTTGTCCGGCATTCCGGTAGACCCCGGCAAGCGCGTCCGGCACCACTTTGTCCAGATCGGCATCTTTCAGTATGAGATGCGGAGACTTGCCGCCAAGCTCTAAGGTTACTGAGGCCAAATGGCCGGCGGCCGCCACCATCACGGCCTTCCCGGTTTCCACCGAGCCGGTAAACGTGACGTGCCCCACATCTTTATGGGCCGCAAGGGCTGCCCCTGCCGTCTCACCATACCCGGTGACCATGTTGCACACGCCTGGCGGCAGGCCGGTTTCCACCATGAGTTCGGCCAACATAATGGCCGACAAGGGCGTGTCCTCCGCGGGCTTCACAACAGCGGTGTTGCCGCATGCCAATGCGGGCGCTACCCCGCGCGCCACCATGGAGACAGGGACATTCCACGGAACAATATGGCCGGTAACGCCAATCGGCTCATTAAGCGTAAAACAGGTTTTGTTGTTGCCGAGCGGGACCGTCTCTCCCTGCAGCTTATCCACGATGCCGGCGTAGTAGCAAAAATAGTCGGCGGTTCTGAGAATGGTGGTCCGTGCTTCTTTAAGTGGCTTCCCCTGGTCCAAGGTTTCTACGAGCGCAAAGTGGTCCGCGCGTTCGCGGATAGCCTCTCCGATGCGCCACAAAAGCCGACCTCGCTCCCGCGGGTCCATGTCGGCCCAGGGGCCCTTCAGGGCACGCTTTGCGTCCTCTACGGCCGCGTCAATATCTGCAGCGTTGCCCGCCGGAACAGAACTGATTACGCCGCCAGTGCCGGGATCCACAGTGTCCAGCCGTTCACCGCTGATGGCATCGGCATGTATGCCGCCAACAAACATCTGCGTTGGCAGTTTTCCGGTAACCGCTTCAACCTCTGCAAGGCGTGGGCTCATGGTGCGCTCTCTCCCTGGCTTACGTGCAACCGTTCAGAGACCTTCGCTTAGAAT
>JBCDIP010000440.1:0-3666 GCA_038748855.1 Pseudomonadota bacterium | reverse complement strand
CGGGAGGAGCCCGTAGAACACGGGGTCCGATAGCACCTGTCTGCGGGTCCAGTCCTCAACGCCGCGCCGGTTGTCGTATCTCGCCATGCCCTCAGCCGGCTTGGCCAACGGCGTGCGCGGAACACGGAACATCCAATAGATTGCCGGCAACGCCGCCAGCAGCAGAATGGCGGCTGCCGCGAACCACACCTGGCGCCAACCGATGGCTCCGATAAGCACAATGGTGATAAAGGGCAACACCGCTTCGCCCGCCGAAAAGCCCAGACTGGAAACGCCCACGGCACGCCCCCGGTAAGCTGAAAACCAACGGCCCATGGCCGTCATGGCGATGTGGGTGAGCATACCCTGGCCCAGCAAGCGCAGCAAAAACAGAGCCACGGCGAGCAGCACGAGAGAGGTGGCGGAGGCCATGAGCAAGCATGCAGCGGCGAATACTCCGATCACGATCGCGCTCAGAACGGGGATATGCATCCAGTCTGCGGTTTTCCCCAGCCAGATGAGGACAACCGCACTGGCCAACGTGGCGCCGGTGTAGATCCCGCCCAACTGGCCGTGGCTTAAATCAAATGTTGCGCGAAGCTCGCCTGAAAAGAGAGCAATAAAGAAGGTCTGTCCAAAGCAGGACGCCAAGGTCAAAAGAAATCCGCCACCCAACCAACGGCGGTTTTCATAGATGAACTCAGTATAGTTCAAAGGTGCCCCGACCGGTGCGGCAGATTAGAGACTGGCGCAACCGCTGCCTTCATGGTTTGCATTTGACTTGACCCTAGGGATGCATCCCGGTTGTGACAAGAAAAAATAATCGTTTTACGCAACTGCACAGGAACACCTTCCAGATGACCGATCTGATGACGACCTTCCCCTCCGCAGCCGATGCCCAAGTGACCTTGGCGAACTGGCGCACAGGGCCGTTTAACAAGTGGGCGTTTCATCATGTGCGTGAGATCGTCCCGTCAGCCGACATTCCAAACGATCCTGAAAACGTGTGGAGCTTGCCGGAGAGTGCGCAGAACCTCCGAGGGCTGCACGTTGAGCTGGATGAGACCGAAACCGTAGATCTCCAGGCGGTGCTGGATGAGACCGACACAGACGCATTTGTGGTGCTGCAAGGCGGTGCCGTGGTGTTCGAGCGCTACACCAACGGAATGACGCCGTATACGCCCCACATCCTCATGTCGGTCTCAAAGTCCATGTTGGGCCTTCTTGCCGGCATCTTGGCCGAGAAAGGCACGCTTGAGATCGACCGTCTGGCCTCAGACTATGTGCCCGAGCTTGCGGGCACGGCCTATGAGGGGGCCACCGTGCGTCATCTCTTGGACATGCGCGTCGGGGTGGCGTTCGACGAAGACTATGAGACCACAAGCGGGCCCATCATCGAGTACAGAAAATCGACCAACTGGAACCCGCTCGGCCCCGGCGAGGAGGCCACTGATCTCCGCTCGTTCCTGCGATCGTTGAGCGCGCGCGATGGCGAGCATGAGGGCCGGTTTCACTATGTTTCCCCAAACACTGATTTGCTGGGCTGGATCATCGAGCGCGCCAGCGGACAGCGTTATGCAGACCTCATGAGCACCTTGCTTTGGCAGCCGATGGGCGCAGAGCGCAGCGGATACATCACTGTGGACCGTCTGGGCGCCCCGCGTGCGGCCGGGGGCATGTGCGTTACGGCGCGCGATCTGGCCAGGGTCGGCCAGCTTTTGGTGCAAAATGGCCAGCGCGGCTCAACCCAGGTGGTACCAGCCGGGTGGATTGAAGATATCGCAACTCAGGGCAACCGAGAGGCTTGGGATCAGGGCTCTTTTGCAGAGGACTTTCCGGGATATCCGATTTCCTACCGCTCCAAGTGGTACATTCTCGATGGAGAGGCCCCGGTCATCTTCGCCATTGGGATCCACGGCCAGCATCTCTTCGTGGATCAGAAGAACGCCATCGTGATCGCCAAGATGTCGTCCAACCCCACCCCGCTGGCCCCGGAGCGCAAGATGCTGTTGATGAAAACCGTGAAGGCCATCCAATCTCACCTGACAGCCGGTTAGTCCAGGTCAGTCGAGCGTCACGACCCTGTCACTGGAGAGGACTTCCTTCGCAAAGTCAGGGACTTGCAAGCCCGCTTTGACCTTTTCTTCCAGCTCCGCTTCTGCGGCCAAGACATCGGGCAGCCGCGCCAGGACCTGCTCAAGCTGATCTTGTGGCACAATCACCACGCCGTCAGGATCTGCCACCACCACATCGCCGGAGGAAACCGGAACGCCTGAGCACACAATCGGCAGGCCCGCCGTGCCCGGGCCGTTGCGCGCCGGCGAGTTTGGCGTCACGGCTGCTGCAAAGCAGGCGATGCCGGCCTCGCAGATGCCGGCCACATCGCGCATGGCTCCATCGGTCACCATGCCCACCGCCCCGATATTGGCGGTCATGCCCACCACCATGTCGCCGACAACCGCCGTGGTGAGGAACTCATCGGTGGCAATCACGATCACATCGCCGGGCTGACAAATGTCCATGGCTGCAAACACGGCCAGATTATCCGCAGGTCCCACATCGCAGGTGACTGCAACGCCGGTAAAGCTGGTGGCATCCGGCGTGACCGGCTTGATGGAGTGATGCAGCGCTCCGCGCCCATTCATGCAATCCACCACCACGCCGGTGGCGGCGCCGCGCAAGCGGTCCACCAGATCGGGGGCGGGCCTTGGAAAGTTGCGGCGGACTGTGAGAAGGGGGGGATCGTCAATCATGGTTTTTGCACCTCAGGGCTGCTCATTGTTGAGCGCCACTATAGGCCCCTGCGCGCCATGATGGCCAGCAGGCTTCACGATTATGAATCCATCAGCGCCCGGCCAAAAAAGTGTTCTGAGCGGGGAAATTCACCTTAGCCAAAAGTTGGATAACCCTAGGGAAACCCCCAGAAAATGACCATAACAATGCCTTTAACTTGCCAAAATCCATTCGAATTTCCGCCCCGGTTCGCTGCGAGAAGCCGCCTCACATAACGAGAGGGAATCGTATGAGACTGCTTAACTTCGAAACCTGCTTGGCCGCAGCCGCGGCGGCAGGTGCAGCAACCCTGCTGCTGTTTGCTACTCTGCCGGCCAATGCCGGTCAAACTGGGATTGCGTCTTACTACAAGTCAGGCAAAGTGACCGCCAACGGCGAACGCTTCAAGCCACTGGGCCTGACCGCAGCACACCGCAAGCTCCCCTTTGGCACAAAGGTCCGGGTCACGCACTTGCGCACAGGCAAAAGTGTCGTGGTTCGCATCAACGACCGCGGCCCATTTATCGGAAAGCGGATTATCGATCTGTCGCTCGGCGCGGCCCGCAAGATCGGCCTGACCAAGTCAGGCATCGCACGGGTGCGCGTGGACATCCTTTAACGTCCAGTCAGTTTACCCCAAGTCATGCGTATCAGGGTGTCGTCCTTGTCCACGAAATGGTGTTTCAGGGCGGCACCCGCATGACCCAAGATCAACGCGATTGCTCCATAGGAAAAATAGTAGTGAATGTCTGTGGCCAGCTCACGGGCGGTTTCCGACTGGGGAAAGATGGCCGGCACCTCAAACAGGCCGAACACGGACACGCCCTGCCCCGAAGCAGTGGTGATCATGTAACCGGTCACCGGCACAGCGACCATCAACACATATAAGACCCAATGCATGGCATGGGACGCTTT
>JBCDIP010000439.1:0-3668 GCA_038748855.1 Pseudomonadota bacterium | reverse complement strand
CTTTGGTCATTATGCCTGAGCCACCGCGATTTGCACACATTTTGCGGAGGCGCTGGCTGTTGGGTTCTGGTCACCCTTGTCCCGTTGGGGCATGTACACTATCTGGAGGCAGGGAAAGGTGGGCAGCTTTTGTGGATCTTCGGGCTTATCTTCCTGCAGTTGCCGGATATCCGATTCAACGTGGATGTTGTTAAGGTCACCCCATAGCCCTCCTGCAAGGTCGTCCAAGGTCTCACCAGGGCCTTGTTCGCCAAGCCCATGGACAACAAGCATCAGGCGTTTCTTTGTGGGCGTTTGAGCGTTTGCCATGATCCGATCCCCGCGTCTCAAGGTGGCAGAACAACTACGATTTGCACCAGTATATCAAATTTTCGGGCCGACTTGAATGATCCGGTTGTGGAATCACCCGATTGCGCTTCCAAGCAAGTTGGATCATTCTGCGCCCCGCTTGAGGGCGCAGGAACGTTGAGCGGAGAAATTCAAGATGGTTATGTATGCAGCTGATTTGAGTTCGGACGGCGGACTGGTTGAGATCCGAACCCCTGACCACCGGGCGCGTTTCCATGCCATGTGGCTGCGTGACAATGCCATGGACCCAGAAACCCGCTCCCCCGGCAATGGCCAACGGCTGATCACGCTTGATCAGATCCCAGAAGGGCTCGCCATGAGCCTGGCCGAGGTTCATGGAGAAACGGTGCAGATCACCTTCCAACCGGAGGGCAAGACCGTGGACTACAGCCTCGCCTGGCTCATGGATCATGCCTATGACCGGGCAACGCAAGCCGAGCCCGGGTGGCTGCGCCTGGAGCTTGAGACCTGGGACAGCGGGCTGATGGCGTCCGTGCCGGAGGCTGACTTTGAAGAGGCGAAGGCCGATCCACACGTGCTTAAGGACTGGCTCGCCAAGATTGAGCGCTTCGGTTTCGGCAAACTGACGGGCGGTCCGGTTGAAGACCTGGCGCTGATGCAGGTGGTCGATCTGTTCGGCTATGTGCGCGAAACCAATTACGGCCGGCACTTTGAGGTGCGCACAGAGGTCAACCCGACAAACCTCGCCTACACAGCGCTCGGCCTTCAGGCGCATACGGACAATCCCTACCGCGATCCCGCCCCCACTGTGCAGGTGCTCTATTGCCTGGAGAGCACAGCCGCCGGCGGAGAGAACATGGTGGTCGACGGGTTCCGGATCGCCCAGCGGCTGCGTGAAGAAAACCCCGATTACTTTGCCGTGTTGAGCGAGCACTGCGCGCGGTTTGAATATGCGGGCGATGCGGGCGTGCGGCTGACCTCGCGCCGCCCCCTGATTGAGCTGGCGCCGGATGGCGAGCTGATCGCCGTGCGCTTCAACTCCCGCTCCGTGGCCGCCCTCACCGATGTGCCCTTCGACAAGATGGAGCTCTACTACGCAGCCTACCGGCGCATGTCTGAGATCATTGATGAGCCGAAGATGGAGGTCTCCTTCCGGCTCAATCCGGGCGAGAGCTTCCTGGTGGACAACACACGGGTGCTGCACGCCCGAAAGGCCTATTCGGGCACCGGCACCAGATGGCTGCAAGGCTGCTATGCGGACAAGGACGGGCTCTTGTCGACCCTTGCATCACTCCGGGCCGGGTCCGTGGGCGCGGCTGCGTGAAGGCCGCTTATAGGGCGTTGAGCGGGATCTTCAGATAGGATACCCCATTGTCCTCCGCCGGGGGCACGGCCCCTGCGCGGATGTTCACCTGGACCGACGGCAGCAGCAAAGTGGGCATCTCCAAAGTAGCGTCCCGGGCCGTGCGCATGGCCACGAAGTCTGCTTCGGTTTTGCCTTGGCCCACGTGAATGTTGTTCTCGCGTTCCTCAGCCACCGTGGTCTCCCAGGCATAGTCTTCTCGGCCTGGGGCCTTGTAATCATGACACATGAAAAGCCGCGTTTCGTCCGGCAAACTCAAGACCTTCTGGATTGAGCGATAGAGCGTGGCCGCATCGCCGCCGGGAAAGTCCGCTCTGGCCGTGCCGAAGTCCGGCATGAACAACGTGTCTCCCACAAAGGCCGCATCACCGATCACGTAGGTCATGCAGGCAGGCGTATGACCCGGGGTGTGCATGGCCAACACATCGAGATTGCCAATAGCTAAGGTGTCTTGATCGTGGAACAGCGTATCAAACTGCGAACCATCGGGCAGAAACTCCTTCTCAACATTGAAAACGGATTTGAAGATCTGCTGCACCTTGGTGATGTGTTCACCAACCCCGGTGCGCCCGCCCAACTTGTCTTTCAAATAGGGCGCCGCGCTCAGATGGTCAGCGTGGGCATGGGTTTCCAAAAGCCATTCCACCTCCAGTTCGTGGGCGCGCACATAGTTGACAATCTGGCTGGCGGAGGAGGTGGTGGTGCGTCCGGATTTGGGGTCATAGTCGAGCACCGGATCAATGATCGCGCACTTGGCGCTGTCAGGGTCCTTGACCACATAAGAAACGGTGTTGGTGGCGGGGTCGAAAAAAGCCTGAACCTCAGGATGGGATTTCGGCATGGTGTGCATCTCCAAAAACTTTGCTCACGTGCGCACTCAGCGCTTGAAAGCATCACCGTTCCCTCATATATTCATATATGCTAATATACGAATTCTTTTCAAGATGCAGATCTGAGAAACTTCTAAGGAGCATGCCCCATGAGCACGCAGAGCTTGACCCACGTGGACGCAAAGACCCTGAAGCAATGGCTTGATGATGACCGGGCCGTGCTGATTGACATACGCGAGGCTGACGAGCATGCCCGCGAGCACATTCCAGGTGCGCGGCTGGTTCCCTTGTCTAGCTTCAACGCCTCCGACTTTGCTTCGGAGCAGGGCAAGGTCGGCGTGTTCCACTGCCAGAGCGGCGCCCGCACGGAAGAAGCGACGGCCCGCATTCTGAGAGCCGGCTTCGATGAAGTCTATCATCTGCAAGGCGGATTGACGGGTTGGAAGGCGGCCGGCCTTCCGGTGAACCTGAACCGCAGCGCGCCCATCTCGATCATGCGCCAGGTGCAGATCACCGCCGGGCTTATGGTGGTTCTGGGCATTGTGCTGGCTTTGCTTGTGTCGCCCTGGTTCATGGGGCTGAGCGCTTTTGTGGGCGCAGGTCTCACGTTTGCAGGCGCCACCGGCACGTGCGCGCTGGCCTCTGTGCTGCGCCTCATGCCGTGGAACAAGCCCGCTGGGGCCTCTTCCGGAGGTGCGCCCGTGATGGGCCAGATCTGAGCTCAGATCAGAAGGTCTGGAAGTATTCCCGCTGCTCCCAGTCGGTCACCCGGGAGAGGAAGCGCTCGCACTCAGCCTGCTTGATCGTGGTCAGGTAGTCCACGAATTCATCGTCCAAGCTGGAGCGGTAAAAGCTGCTGTTCTTTAACGCAGCCACCGCCTCCATCAGCGATCCCGGCAACTTGTCCGCTTCCACGCTGTAGGGCTCATCGGACGGCGGTCCAGGATCTGTCTTCTGCTTCGCCCCATCCATGCCGGAAAGGATTTGCGAGGTCAGGTAGAGATAAGGATTGGCCGCAGGCTCGCCTGCGCGGTTCTCAATGTGGCAGGCCGCATCGCCCGGCTGGCCGCAAAAGCGGATCATACTGCCCCGGTTGTCGCGTCCCCAAGAGATCCGGTCAGGCGCGAGGGTATGAGGTTGATAGCGCTTGTAGCCGTTGATCGTTG
>JBCDIP010000438.1:0-3671 GCA_038748855.1 Pseudomonadota bacterium | reverse complement strand
TTGGCCCCAACGCCGATGAGAAACGTCTTGCCGGTTAACTCGTCATTTTTGCGAAGCGAAGGAGTTTGCGTTGGCATGGCTCTGGACTAGATCCCCATCCAAGCTTGGGGCTTAAGCGATGATATCCTCATCGGCAGGTAACTCGATCCCGCCGTTTGTGTCTGTGATTTCATAGAAACCAACGAAGTTGTCAAACACAGCGTCGTCACCCTCGTCGTTCGCCCCGGCGCGCGTCAGGAAATCGCGCATAAACTCCATGTTCTCCGCTTCCTTGGCCTTGCGCGTGGTGTTCGGCAGATCGGCGTAAACAAATGTGTCGCCGTTAAGAGGGTTTGCGTCTTTGCTCAACATGGGCCTGGGTCCTGGTGCGATGATGGCACGCACCGTACTCAAGCCGATTTGAATGCACCGTGAGGGGCGTATTCATCTGAGGTTCAGCGACCACCTTGCCTCAAAGATGTGCCTCCACCTCCGCATTGAACCGCGTCAAAGCGCCCTCATACCGCCCGAAGGTAAGCGCCGCGTTAGCACCCGTGGCAAGACCGGCCTGTACTCGCGTGTTGATGGCGAAGTCCTCACCGAGGGTGACGGATGTGATTTTGTGGTTCTGATCCCAATGGGCCTGATGATCAGCTGTGATCTCGCTCCGGGGCGCGAGCGTCGTCAAACGGATCTCCGTCCGTCCGGCCGCCAGGGGACGGTAGTTCAGCCAGCCCACATGATCTTGCATCACAAGAAACTGATCCGTGGGGAACACGCTGTAGAGCACATTGGCATAGGCACGGATCGACCAGTCATCACGCGGCAAGTTGGTGAGCTCAGACAATGTGCTCCTGGGCAGGACAGAGCGCATGTGGGAGCCCAGCATTTCATAGCTGGAGAGGTTGTCCAGAAAGTGCGGGCCAATGGTGTCGCGGTGGGCGACCTTGAAGTGGTAGGCCTCAATCCCACCCTCAATCAGCAGTTTCCAGTTCGCCGCCTTTTCAAATGTGTCGCTGGCTGCAACGCCAAGGGTCTCAGACTGAAACCATCTGAAATCATCCTCAAGGGGATCCAGGTGAGCGTCAAAGTCGGCCGCACCGTTCGGCGAGGCCACAATCCAGATGAATCCAAGCCGCTCTGTCGCTGGTAATCGGCGTAAGCCATAGTCGTCCCGGTCAATCCCGGGAAAGCCCGGCTTCTCGTGAGGGATCGCTCGCAAGGCCCCGTTGCTGCTCCAGGTCCAAGCATGATAGGGGCAGCTGAACGCGTGCCTGCATCCCTCAGCTTCCCCCACGAGCCGCATGCCCCGGTGGCGGCACACATTGAGGAAGGCATTGACCTGCCCAGCCTTGTCGCGGGTGAGCAGCACCGGCAAGCCTGCAAGTTCCACTGTGAGAAAGCTGCCAGGGTCCGGCAACTCGCTACCATGGGCAGCGATGATCGGCCGGGAGCGGAAGAGAGCTTCGCGCTCGCGCTCAAACCGGGCCTCAGATGCATAGCGCTCCACTGGAGAGGCACACACATCATCATCTAGGAAGAACAGCCCGTTGTCTTTGAGCCCCTGCAACTCCTCCAACAAGGCAATTTCCGTTTCACGGTCCCTGGCGCATCCCTCCTCGCTCTGTTCACACGAAACTTCCCGATCGGGAAGTTTATGCTTGACGATTGGTAAGTTGTCAATACCGTGCTAGGGCATGGAGGTTATGGAACAGCCCCGGTCCTCCCAGCAGAAGTTTGTTGATGTTGCACTCACCTTGTTTTCGGAGCGCGGCTTCTATGGCACGTCACTCGCCGACGTGGCCAACCAGTTGGGTCTCACGAAGCAATCGGTGCTGCACCATTTCCGCACGAAAGAAGCGCTCTATGCTGAAGTGCTCAGCCAGCTGTCGGTGCGTTTTGAAACCATCGTTAGAGAGGTTCAACTTGCCCCGTACGACACTTCAGATCGCCTTGAGCTGTACGTTGAGAAACTGCACCTGCATCTTCAAGCGGAGCCGCGGGATGCCCGCCTGATTGCGCGCGAGCTCTTGGACAATCTGGACCGCGCCGCGACCAGCCGCACCTGGTTTCTGAAGTCTTTCCTGGATGAGAGCGTCGCGCTGCTGTTGTCACGAGCAGGCTGGCAAGACCGGTCGGAGGATGAGGCGCGGGCCGCGATCTATCAGCTGATCGGCGCGATAAACTACTTTGCAATCTCCAAGCCGACGCTCCACGGCATCTGGGGTGAGCAACGCACCAGCGCCATGGCGAAGCGGTTCCTGCCGACGCTGTTGAGCAAGCTTTGAAGCCTAGTTACTGCGCCCCTGCTTACGCAGCGACCCAAGAGGGGCAAAAAGAATCTTGCATCAGGTATTGATTTGCGTCTCAAATGAGACA
Source organism: Pseudomonadota bacterium (assembly GCA_038748855.1). Lineage (GTDB taxonomy): Bacteria > Pseudomonadota > Alphaproteobacteria > Rhizobiales > CAJQND01 > JAAEUE01. Next base: position 1,313 of record JBCDIP010000438.1, on the reverse strand, counting down.
TATATGTCTCATGACGCAAATCAGACCAAACACACAAACTGCAATCATCGAGGCCGCCTTTCAGTTGCTTGGCAAGCGCCCAGGTGCGTCCCTTGCTGACATTGCAGAGCATGCCGGCGTTGGGCGCGCCACGCTCCACAGACACTTTCGCTCCAGGGAAGAACTCATGATCGCCCTCTTCCGCACAGCCATGGAAGAGCTCGATGAGGCTATCGATGCCGCTGTGGTTGACGCCACCAGTCACACAGACGGCTTAAAGCGCGTACTGGGGGCCATCATTCCTCTGGCAGAGCGCCAATGGTTTCTGACCCAAGAACCCGCCCCCAAGGACGCAACGCTCGAGGCTGCCTACAAGTCAGACCAAGCGGCACTCTCCGCCTCCATTGATCAGGCAAAATCAGAAGGCACCTTCGATCCGGCCGTCCCCACGCACTGGATTGCCGAAACCTTCAACGGCCTGGTGTTCGCCGCCTGGGCCCACGTGCGTGCAGGCGAACTCACCCCAAAGCAAGCCACAGAACTGGCCTGGCGCACGCTTCTCAGCGGAGTGGCCGCAGACACATGAACGCCGAAACCATTCAACGCTCAGGCACGCGCATTGATGACGCGGCTTACCTTGTTGGCGCGGCCATAGTTCGCATTGAACTGGCCGAAGCCTGGCTCAAGGGCAACCTGCAACGGCGCGACATCAGCGCCGCCAAGAGCGGCCGAGAAACCTTCATGCCCCTGTTTGCGCGGCCGGGCTGGCAGCCGAAGTAACCGCCATGGCCCTCCATCTGCACCAAATGAGGAAGCATCCGTCTCGACTGACCGAGCGGCGCCTGACCATCGGAACCTTACTTGGCACATTCAAAGGGCCCATCGCGGGGACCTGGTTGCTCACCTTGTGCGAAACAACACTCATGGCGCTTGTGCCTCTGTTCATCGGCTTTGCGATTGATGGTCTGATGGGGCAAGACACTTCTGGCCTGTTGAACCTGGCGGCCCTTCTTGGGGCAATCCTCGTGGTCGCTGTAGGCCGCAGGACTTACGACACCCGTGCTTACGGCACCATCCGGATTGAGCTCGGCAGGGCCTTGGCCGCAAAGGCGGGTCCGGACGCGGTGTCCACCACCAATGCCAGACTGGGCATGGGCCGTGAGTTGGTCGATTTTCTGGAAGAGCAGGTTCCGGACCTCTTGAGCTCTTTTGTAAAACTCACCGTTGCGCTCGCCCTGCTCTATGCGTTCCATCCGATTTTGTTTGCAGCAGCCGCCGCAGCCGGCTTCATGGTCTTGCTGATCTATTCAGTCTTTCACCGGCGCTTCTTCCGA
>JBCDIP010000437.1:0-3691 GCA_038748855.1 Pseudomonadota bacterium | reverse complement strand
TTACGGCGAGGCGATCACGGCCTTCGGCGCGAAGCGCCAGCCCAAGTTCAAAGGGCGCTGACCCATGATTGGGTTCTCAGATCCCCGGCACGAGCAGGATCTGGCAACGGTCCTGGCCAAACGCGTTACGCAGCAACCGGATAAGCCCTGGGTGGTGACCAATGAGGCCGCACACAGCTATCGGGACATCGATGATCGCTCAAGCCAGATGGCGGGCGGCTTTGCCGCCGCGGGTGTCGCGGCGGGCGACACGGTTGTGCTCATGCTGCCTGATGTGATCGACTATATCTGGGCCTGGTGCGCGCTTTCAAAGCTGGGCGCGATCGAAGTTCCGGTGAATGTGCACTACCGGGGCACGATTTTGTCTTATGTGCTCAACGATTCCAAAGCGGCTGTGCTTGTGGTGCATGAGGACTATCTGGAGCGGATAGAGGCGGTAGGCAGCGATCTCTCTCACGTCGAGCAGGTCTACGTGATTGGCGAGGAAGGCGAGCTGGCCTCCAAGCACTTTGCGGTGCACGCCTATCAGGAGCTGTTCGCCTCGACATCTCCGTGGCAAGGCCCTGGGCCGCGCTACCGTGATCTGATGGCGGTCATGTACACCTCGGGCACCACCGGCCCCTCCAAGGGCGCTACGGTCACCCATGCCCATGCCTATGAGTATGCCTACGGCGTGGTGGAGATGCTGGAGCTCAAGCAGGACGATGTGTACTGCGCCGCCCTGCCCCTGTTCCATCTGGCCGGCCAGTTTGCTTTGGTCTATTGCGCCTGCATCGCCGGGGCCACTGCCGTTTTGCCCGGCACGTTCAGCGCGCAAGGGTTCTGGCGCGATGTGCACCATCATAAGGCTACCGCTACATTTCTGTTGGGCGCCATGGCGAACTTCCTTTATCGCCAGGAGCCTCAAAGCAGTGATGCGGACAATCCTCTGGAACGGGTGCTGATGGTGCCACTGATTCCTGAAACAGAGGCATTTAAGGTCCGGTTCAATTGCCTGGTCTCCACCACCTGGGGCGGCACGGAGATGAACTGTCCCATGCGCTCAGGTTTTGATCTGGTGGACAGCAAGTCCTGCGGACGCCTGGCGCATGACCGCTTTGAGGTGCGGATTGTGGACGAAGATGACCGGGAGATGCCGCCGGGTGTCCCCGGCGAGGCTCTCGTGCGCACCAAGGAGCCCTGGATCATGTCCAACGGCTACTGGAACCATCCGGAATGGACGGTGGAGGCCTGGCGCAATCAATGGTTCCACACCGGCGATATGCTCATGTGCGATGAAGCAGGCAACTACTACTTTGTGGACCGCTCTAAGGATGCCATCCGGCGCCGGGGGGAGAACATCTCGTCCATGGAAGTAGAAAACGAGATCAACGCCCACTCAGGTGTGTTGGAGAGTGCGGTTATTCCGGTGGCCTCAAAGCACACCGAGCAGGAGGTAATGGCGGTGGTGGTGGCCAAACCGGGTCATGAGTTGGACCCGGCAGAGTTGATCGGCTTCCTTGAACCCCGGATGGCCTATTTCATGGTGCCCAGATACGTGGAAATCGTGGCTGAGCTGCCAAAGACGCCCACAGGTAAGATCCAGAAGTTCCCACTGCGGGAGAAGGGCGTAATGGCAAACACCTGGGACCGGGAGGCGGCGGGGATCAAACTGAGGCGCTGATTGCTGTGGATCGTGCTGGGCTTGGCTCCCGCACACTCCTGCGCCCTTGCGAACGCGAGGGCCCATAGCCGGGACCTTTCTCCTGGCTGACAAGGTCCTCGCTTTCGCAAGGACGCGGGAAGAGGGTGACCCAAACGGCAAGCGCCGTCGCGGCCCCGGTCTTTCTCGCCTCAGGCCGCCTGGTAAGCCTTCATGGCGGACAGGGTCTCCTCCAGCGAGCGGCGCGCGCCGGTTTGCAAGTATTCCATGGCCTTCAGCGCTGCCTCATGAGCCTCCTCACTGGAACCTGCCACGCAGTCTTCGATCACGCGGCAGAAATAGTCCGACTGATGGCCATCCACGAAGGTGTAGTGCACACACACGTCCGTTAGCCCACCACACAAAAGGAGCGTGTCTACTTTCAGGCCCTTCAGCAGGATCTCAAAGTCAGTGCCGAAAAAGGCGGAATATCGGCGCTTGCGGATAAGGTAGTCGGTGGGCCGGAAGTCCAGCACTTCCGCGGCAATCGCCGTGTCCGGGTTGGTTTCCACGCAATGCACATCTTCAGCTCCATCAAGCTCGCGGCCAAAATCGACCAGGTCGGGTCGGTGCACCTCTTGGATGAAGATCACAGGAATGTTCTGCGCCCGGGCCATATCGATGGGTTTGCGCGCGAGTTTCATCCGGGCATTGAAGCCCGGCATCTCCGGAATGGCGCCGGTGCCCTCTTCGGCGGCCAGATCGCCCTGAATGTCGATCACGATGAGCGCCGGCCGGCCCTCGATTAGAGCGCGCTGGGGGGAGGACTTCTGGAGCATTGTTCGTCTCCTTGTTCTGATGACCTACCAGCGGTACTCCGCCTGTGCGGACTGGTCAACGCACTTGACAGAACATCTATTGATCCGTTCACTGAGAGGTGTTTGGGGCCATAACAGAAAGTGTAAAAGTGATGGAAAGTCTACTCCCTCTGATCATTCAGTTGGCAAGTGGTGCGGCCGGCGGCAACGTGGCGGGTGCCGTCCTCAAGAACCTCAGTCTCGGAACTGTTGGCAACTCAATTGCCGGGATCGCCGGCGGCGGCATTGGCGGGTTGCTGCTCAATCTCATTGCCAGTGGTGCTGCCGATGGCATTATCGGTCAGATTGCCGGCGGCGGTGTAGGCGGTGCCATCGTGATGGCCATTGTGGGCTTCATCAAGCAGTCCATGGGCAAGTAGCCGGCGAGAACTGGCTGGCGAAAAAGTCGATTGCCGCACGCACTTTGGCCGGCGGGCGCCGGTCGGACGGGTAGACGGCGAAGATGCCGTCAAACTCGATCGGCTCGTGGTCCAATTCAAGGGCGACAAGCGCGCCGGCTTTCAGCTCTCTCGCCACCAGGAATGCTGGCTGGTAGACAATCCCCTGCCCGGCCACGGCCGCAGCCACCAGCGCATCGCCATTGTTGGCAACGAGCGGGCCAGAGACGTTCACGCGCTGTTTCCGGTCAGGCCCAAACAGCCAGGTGCCCAGCCCAACCGCTGGTGACAGGGTATAGCCGAGGCAGGCATGGTCTGAGAGTTCGGCGATGGTTTTCGGGGTCCCGTGCCGGGCAAGATAATCGGGCGCAGCGCACACCTGAGTTCGACAGGGTGCCAGCTTGCGGGCGATCAAACTGGATCCTTCCAGCGCCCCAATGCGGATCACCAGATCCCATCCCTCCTCCAACAGATTGACCTGCCGGTCGTTGAGGCCAAGATCCACAGTGAGCGCAGGATGGAGACGAGACAGCTCCGGCAAGCGGGGTGCGATCTCCAGGATGCCGAACGAAACCGGCACGTTCAGCCGCAAAGTCCCGCGCACCTCAACCGCTGCCTGAGCCGCCACAGCATCGGCCTCTTCCAGATCGATGAGAATGCGCTCTGCCGCCTCCAGATAAGAGCGCCCGGCCTCCGTTAAGGTCATGCGCCGCGTGGTGCGGTGGAGCAGCTTGATCCCCAGCCGGTCTTCCAGAGCCGCCATATGCTTCGTGGCCATGGTTTGAGACATGTGCAGCGCGCGCGCCGCCGCAGAC
>JBCDIP010000436.1:0-3693 GCA_038748855.1 Pseudomonadota bacterium | reverse complement strand
CCGCTGAAGGGTAGCGGAACGTGTAGGTCTTCATGGTGATGTCAATCCAATTGGCCGCCTCGCCGAAATGCTCACTAATGAACTCCGGCTTGCCCCAATTGGCTGGCGCCTTGAAGGCGGAAGGGGCGGACATGTGCCGGCCAATGGTTGGGCACAGGCGTCCAATGAAGCTGGCTGGGGTCCAATTCGCCAGGGCAATGGTGCCGCCAGGCTTGCAAACCCGCACCAGTTCGCTGGCGGCCTTGGGCTGATCGGGGGCAAACATCACCCCGAAGGTAGACACCACCCCATCAAAGCTATCATTAGCAAAAGGCAGGTTCTGCGCGTCCGCCACCTGGAAGGCAACATCGAGCCCCTCGGCCTTGGCCCGGATGCGGCCGTGGTCCAAGAAGCGGTCCACGTAGTCGGTGGAGAGTACATCGCACCAACGCTTTGCGAATGCGAGAGTGGCGTTGCCGTTACCGGCGGCCACATCTAGCACCTTGGAGCCCGGGCGGAAGTCAGCCCTTTCGGCCAAGAGTTCGCCGACGATCTGGAGACGGATGCCGATCTGCGAATAGTCGGCCGAGGTCCAGGACTTGTTCAGCTTGGCGTTGATTTTCTCGTAGTCGGGGAGCTGTGTGTTGGGGATATGTATAGTCATATTCTTCTCCTTGCGCCGTCAGGCTGCCCGGCGGTTGAGGTTTGCGGTGAGGTGATCGGCGAGGTCGGCCGCGTCATCGGCGACGCCGTCAATGTATGAGGATTTGCGCCGGCGCATGAACGGCAGGCCCATCACATAGAGACCGTCCACATCTGTAGCGATGCCACCATCGTGGCGCAGGGCACCCTTTCTGTCGAAAACCGGCAGGTGGAGCCAGGAATAGTCTGGCTTAAATCCGGTCGCCCAGATGATTGTCTTGATGTTCTCATCGGGCAGGTAAAGAGACAGAGGTGTCTCTTCTGCTATCCGCGTTTCCCTGAAACGGTGAGCGGGTTCAAACTCGTGTGTGCGGCCGGTGGCCGAAACCCATTCATCGACGTTTTCCAGGAGCCGGTTCATTTTCAAGTCGGCCAACATGCAGTGGTTGCGCAATGCTCCGGAGAACAGCGCGGTGCCCTCACGCATGCCTTGCAGGCGCCCGACGATCCGGATGCCAGCGTTTTGCAAGGTGTTGAGATCAATATTGCAGCGCTCATCGGAGCCCATGAGCTGTAAGGACGCCACTTTGCGGGCGCGCCTCAGATCTTCCACGTCCTGGTAGTGGGTATCCATGAGACCGGTTTCGTTCATCCACCAGCAGATGTCCTGGCCGCGGTAGACCCGGGGCAGGCGCACGTGCTCGCCGGTGCTCAAAGTGACCTGATGACCTGCCGCTTGGATCTCCTTGGCCAACTGAGCGCCGCTCGCTGAGGCGCCGACAACAAGGACGCCGCCGTCTTCCAGCTGGTTCGGGCTCTTGTAGTCCATCAGGCTCAAACTGGTGATGCTCGGGAGCACCTCGCTATCGAGCGCTGGAACATTGGCCACGGAGCATGCCCCCGTTGCGGCGACGAGAGAGCTGCAGAGCCAGTCGCCTTTGGTGGTTTCCACCCGGTATCCACCCTCTGTTGCGGTCACGGCGAGCACATGCGTATGGGTTTCCACCGGCGCATGCGCATAGGCCGCATAACCGCCAAGGAAAGCGGCCACGTCTGCTGCAGACATGTAGCCGTCCGGATCAGGGCCGTTATAGCGATAACCTTCCAGGCGAGTCTGCCAGTTAGGCGTCAGAAGCCTCAGGCTGTCCCAGCGTTCAGAGCGCCAGGCCTGAGCAATGTCACCGCGCTCCAGGACCACATGGTCCACGGAGCGCGCTGAGAGCTGTTTGCTGAAAGCAAGCCCGGACTGTCCGGCGCCGATAATGATGGTCGTAGTGGTTCTCATAACACTTGCTCCCAGACGTTGAACATTAGCCAACAGTGACGAACACGTTGGTGGGGTTGGTGATGATGTCGAAGACGGCGGAGCGCTTCTGGGATTGAGCCACGAGCGCTTTGATGTCTTCTTCACTGGCGTCAGCGTCGACTTTGAAGTTGACCTGAATGGTGCCGAAGCCATTACGCACATCATCATCGATGCCGAGGATGCCCTGCAGATCCATGTCGCCTTCGATGGTGGCGGTGACGGAGTTCAGCTGGATGTCCCGGTTCTGGGCGATGGTGGCCACACCGGCGGTGAGGCAGCCGGCAAGACCGGACAGCACCAGCTCCACCGGGGTGGGGGCGTTGTCTTCTGCAGCGAAGAGTTCAGGATGATCGGTGTCCACGGTGAAGGACTTGCCGCGGGACTGTTCTTCTCCGAGGCCGAAGAATGTGTCGATCTTGGTGGAGGTGTGGGTGCCGTTGACCCATTCGGAGCTGGCGCGCCATTTAAACTGGGCTGCTTCCGGGGTTGCGTCCAGGGCTTCTTTGGCGCCCAGCAGGGCTTCTACATCGACGCCGTTGTCTACACCGGCCGCGTTGGTCATTGTGTTTGTCATTTCTGTCGTTCCTCATGTGCGTGAGTGGGATGGCAGTCGCCTGCCTTGCACAGAGGAAATAGAGGCCCGCTGTTTCAGGCTGATGTCCTAAATCGGGGCTTTGCGTTTCAATTGTTTCATGGCGGCTGCCGGTCAGCAGCAGCCCCGGATGTCGGGATGATTGCCGCAACAATCATTGAGCAGAAACGAGATCAGACCGCCCAAGGCCTGGAAATTTGCGCGATAGATTATGTGGCGCGATTTGTGTTCTGAAGAGATTAGCCCCGCCTGCTCCAACGCGGAGAGATGAAACGAGGCGCGCGAAGAACTGGCCTGAACATGAGCCCCCACGTCGCCGGCCGATGCGCCCTCAGCACCGCACTGAACCAGATAGCGAACAACTTGCAGCCGGGTCTCTTGAGAAAGCGCGGCGAACATGGAGAGGGCGTTTGTTTCATTCATATCTCAATATCTCTTGAAATGTTGAGAAGACAAGTATATACGCAGGTTGAAAGGATCGTGCAATGAAAGTCATCAGCTTCAAGATTTGTCCCTTCGTGCAACGGGTGACGGCGTTTCTGGAGGCCAAGAACATTCCCTACGAGATCGAGTTCATTGACCTGAGCGACAAACCTCAGTGGTTCTTGGACGTCTCCCCCAACGCACAGGTGCCGGTGTTGATCACCGACGAAGGCCAGGCCCTTTTTGAGAGCGATGCGATCGTGGAGTATCTCGACGAAGTATATCCCGCACTGCAGCCCGATCTTTCCCCGGAAGACAGAGCAACCAACAGGGCGTGGAGTTATCTTGCGTCAAAGAACTACCTCGTGCAGTGCGGTGCGCAACGCAGTCCTGATGAGGACAGCTTGGAAGAGCGCAGCGCCAGGTTGGGGCAGGCGTTTGATCGCATTGAGGCCCAATTGGGCGACGGGCCCTACTTTGGAGGTGCCGAGATCGGCATGGTCGATATTGCCTGGCTGCCGCTCCTGCACCGTGCGGACATTGTGTTCCGGCACTCCGGTTATGATTTTGTGGGCGAGCGGCCAAGACTGAAAGCGTGGCAGGGTCGATTGTTGTCGGGTGACCTCGCGGCGCGGTCTGTGGCGCCGGACTTTGTTGAGGCCTTTTCGACGTTCTATTTGTCGGACGAGACGTTCCTTGGGCGTGGAACAAGCGCTGAAAGCGGTTGCTGCAGCTCAGCGGCGAAAATGGG
>JBCDIP010000435.1:0-3697 GCA_038748855.1 Pseudomonadota bacterium | reverse complement strand
TGCCGGTCAGCGCCAATTTGCCCTTGGTGCTCCGCTGTGTCGCTGGGGTCTGGGGCACACCTTCAGAGACGGTCGGGAGCGGCCTGAACTTGCGATAAGCCCTCATAAAATGCGGCGCCGCATCGCGCACGGCGAAAAACAATCCAGCCAACGCCAGCAGTATCGGCACGCCGGTAAAGACGGACACCAGCAGAAGTCCCATGGTGAGCTGTGCCAGCTCCTCAATGGTCGGGCTTTTGCAGCTGATGGACCCTGTAGAAAAGCTTGAGCACATGTCGGGCTGGCTGAAGACGATCATGCCGAGAAAGCCGAGCGCCACCACCCCTAAGGCCCCGTAGCAGACGATACGGAATATCAAGAAGAGTACGCTCATCAGTTAGGCCGCTGCCTCGTCCGTGTGGAGCTGAAGACTGCCTGCCGGCAAATCTGGCAATCTTGCTGCAATGGCCGCCGCCAGAGTGTGTCCGCTGGCGGTGGCGAATGCGTCGGGCAAATCGCCCAGCTCGCGCTCACGGGTGACGAGCGCGATCTCCCGGTAAAAGCCGGCGAACGGGAGGGGGTGGACGTCAATCTCCATGCCCTCAGCAAGACCATCCAGCAGAAGCGTGGGCGTGAGCATGGTGAAGCCCATGCCGGCCGCCACGGGCGCCATGACGATGCTCGCCCGATCGCCTTCGATAAAGCGGGGCAGGTTAACCCGCACCCGGCTGAGATGCTGGTCGGTGCGCATGCCCACCACTGCTTCGCGGGTAAAGCGCACCATGGGTAAGGTCTCGGCGAGGGCTTCCAGGTCATCAAGCGGGCCTTTGCAGCCCTTGGGGACCACCAGCAGAAACTGCTCGCGCAGGACCGGGTAGCGGGCCAAGCCCTCGATCTCGAAGAGATTGTCAGAGGTGATGGCCAGATCGGTCTTGCGGCTGCGCAAGAGATTTTGGTGATCGCTGGACAGGCCGGCGGTCAGGATCAGCTCGGGAATATCGAACGTGCCACGGGCCAGGCTTGCCAATACGGGGCACAAGGTGGTGGCGATGGAGGCCAGCATAGCAATGCGGAGCTGGGGCAGGGGCACAGATCCGATCTGGCGCACTTCGGCGCGCAGGCTTTCCACTTCGCTAAGAATGGTCATGGCACGCTTGTGGAGTGCGATGCCCGATTTGGTGAGCTGAGCCGGGCGGGTGGTGCGGTCTATCACCTGAACGCCCAGCGCCCGTTCCAGGCTCTGCAGCTGTTGAGAAGCGGCCGATTGGGTAATCCCCAGCATCTCGGCTGCTTGGGTCACGTGGCGTGTTTCCACCACGGCCACAAACACCTCAATGGCCCGGAACAGGTTGAATTCAAACGGATTTGCTTTTGCCATTGGCTTCTAGGATTTAGGGAACCAGTTGCGGCGATCAAACATTAGTTTCTCTTATGAAGCAACTGGACGATTGTGTGCCAAGCGCCGGCTGAGTGACATTGGGGCATGACCCACGAGCCCCTTTCTGCAGCTGACAAGGCGCGCCGCCGCGGTGGCGGACGCAAGGCCAGGACGGTTGAGCAAGGCACGGCTCAGCCTGCTAGCGCCCCCTACATTCAGCGCAAACTCGGCACTTTCAATGTATTGGAAGAAGAGGGGCTCTGCCTCTTAGAGGCGAATGCGGACCGGCTGTTGCAGGAAACCGGCATGGAGTTTGTGGACGATCCTGAGATCCTGCAGATCTTTAAGGAGGGTGGCGCAGATGTGGCCGGCACCCGGGTCCGGTTCCCCCTCGGCATGTGCCGCCAAATCATCCAGCGCTTTGCGCCGCGCAGCTTTGCCCAGCATGCGCGAAACCCAGACAAATCTGTGGTTCTGGGCGGGCCCAATACGGTGCTGTGCCCAGCCTGGGGGCCGCCCTTTGTGCACGATCTGGATCAAGGCCGGCGCTATGCGGGCATCGCGGATTTCGAAGCCCTGGTGAAGCTGCACCAGATGATCCCGCATTTGCACCATTCCGGCGGCGTGGTGTGTGAGCCTGTGGATCTGCCGGCGAACAAGCGGCATCTGGATATGCTCTATACCCATATCCGCTACTCAGACCGCCCCTTCATGGGTGCCTTTATCGGAGAGCAGCGGGCGCAGGACGCTGTGGATATGGCGGCGATCGTGTTCGGCAGGCAATTCCTGGATGAGAAACCGGTGCTCTACTGCGTCAGCAACACCAATGCGCCTCTGGTCATGGATGCCAACATGTCGGGCTCGCTGAAGGTTTATGCGCGCAACAACCAGCCAGTGGCCACCACGCCCTGGACCCTGGCCGGTGCGATGAGCCCCTGCACGGTGGCCGGCACACTGACCCAGGTTTTGGCAGAGGCTCTGGCGTCGCTCTGTCTCGTCCAGCTGATTAACCCGGGTGCGCCGTGTCTTATGGGGAGTTTTGCGAGCACCATGTCCATGCAAAGCGGTGCGCCTACCTTTGGAACGCCCGAGGCTGGCAAGATGGTCCTGGCGTCAGGCCAACTGGCGCGGCGTTTAGGTGTTCCGCTGCACACTGTCGGTACCCTGTCAGCCTCCAAGTTACCGGATGCGCAGTCTGAGCAGGAAGCCACTTGGGGGCTGCTGATGGCCATGTTTGCCGGCGCTAATCTCATCAACCATGCCACGGGCTGGTTGGAAGGCGGGCTGGTGACGAGTTTTGAGAAGACGTTGATCGATGCGGATCTGTGCGGCAAGGTGGCCAGTTTCTTTGAAGGCATCGATCTGTCCGAGAACGCTCTGGCGCTGGATGCAATCCAGGATGTCGGCCCCGGCCAGCACTTTCTGGGCAGCGAGCACACGCAAGCAAACTTCAAATCGGCCTTCTACATGTCGTCATCGGCCGACAGCAATTCGTTTGAGCAATGGAGCGCGGAAGGCGGATTGGATGCAGCCCAGAGGGCCAATGCGCAGTGGAAGCAGCTTTTGGCGGACTATAAGGATCCTGGCCTGGATCCTGGAATTGATGAGGCGCTTCAAGCGTTTATCGCCAAACGCAAGGACACTGAACCCGATCAGAATTATTACTGATCGCGCCCCAAAAACCAAAAGGACCGCAAGCGCCATGTGGCGGTTGCGGCCCAGTTTGTAAGTGTCAGTCTTATTGTCGGATTTATTATCTGAAGAGTGCGAGCACGTTCGAGCTGCCGGAGTTGGCGATGCTCAGTGCCTGAATGCCCAGCTGCTGCTGAACCTGCAGCGCCTGCAATCGTGTCGATTCTTCGTTCATGTCCGCATCAACCAGCTGGCTCACACCACGGTCAATGGCGTCCATCAGGTTGCCTACGAATTCCGACTGAAGCTCGATCCGCGTGCTGGCTGCACCCAGGTTAGCGGCTGCGGTTGTGACCAGGCCGTAAGCCGTGTCAACAGACTGGATCATGTCTTCCAGGTCGGTCAGATCAGCGGTCGAGTCGGTCAGCGACGAGATGTCGAGTGTTGCGACCGTGAAGGTTGCTGAGCTGGTTGTGGTGTACGTGGTGTCCAGGATGCCTGTGCCGGTGCCGTCAGCGTCGAACAGGGCAGTTGCCGTAATGTCGATGCCGATGGTGCCGATAGACACAGAGCTGCCAGAGCGGGTGAAAGAGGCCACAACACTCTTGGTCGTGTTGTAGTCGGCCGCGCCGGAATCAACGGAGAGGAAGTTCTCGCCGTTAAAGGTCGCGCTGGTGGCGATGCTGGAGAGCTGGTTTTGCAGCTCAG
>JBCDIP010000434.1:0-3705 GCA_038748855.1 Pseudomonadota bacterium | reverse complement strand
TTGTAATAATTCATCAACCATCAAGACCGGCGGAATAGCCGGGATTGTGGATCCGTTGAGCTTTCATCTCCGGTTTGGCCGCGCGCGGGCGCACACCCCAGAAAGGGTGCAACTGGCCACTAAACTGAGAAGAAGTGGGAGATTAGAAGCTGAAGGATGTTTTGAGGCCTTGGGTGTCGAGCACTTTCAGGAACTCAATACCAATGCCTTCTGCATGCACGCGCGTGACCCGTCCGCGCATCTTGCCCAACATCACATATGTGCCGATGGAGGGGATCACACCAACTTTGACCGATGACCCGCTGACGGAGATATCAAGGATCTCGCAAGGATAATTGCGGCCGTCTGGCAAGATAAGTTGTGAAGCGGAATCGCTTGGATGGTACCGCGCGTGACGCCTCTGGTCGGCGCCGTCGCTCTCATCACGGTTGTGCAGCCACTCCAGGCGCTTCTGAAAACGCTCAAGCCGCGTGCCGCTCAAAGACAGGCTTATGGTGAAACCGCCTTCTTGGCGCTGCGAGACCACGCCCTCAATCCGGCCGATCTGATCAAGATAGGCAACGATGTGTTCGCCGAACTCAACCTCGTGCTTGGCAATGACCTCAATCTTGGAGGCATCGATCGAACCAACCTGACAGGGATATTCCTGGTGATCCGGCCGCATGTAGCGCCCAAACAGGATCTCTGTGCCGGAAGTCTCCTCGGCACTGTCTTCTATTTGGGGACTTGTCACTGCAGCGTTCACGCGTTCGCTCACATCTTATGTTGGCCTTGGGCACGGGGCTGGTGTGCCAAGACTCTGCCTCACTGAGAGGCACATTAGTGAGTCGCCAGTAAACGTTGGGTTAAATGGTTGGTAACAAATGTCGTGAATTGGCGCTTTTTGGGCCGGTTTTCGGTCAAACTCGTGAGTTGAGCCAGACGGATCGCTATTCAATTCCGCCCTGAATCAGTTGCAGCTTCAGGGGCCGGGCGTTGCTGTTCCCCGTCTCCTTAGAGCGGGAAGCCGGATAGTGTTGAGGCATGCGTTTTGGTTTCACGCGGCTTTCTTCCGGCACCGGTGCGGTGAGTGGACGGCCGTTGTCGGCGAACACATCCTGAGGCCTGGTATCTTCCGTTCCATAAGGGTCCGTACGGATCAGCCGATGCGAGATGAGCTCGGTGCGGGCGATGGCGTGGACACCCAACCAATAAGGAGCAGTCAAAGGCGCGATGGCCGCAAGGATCTGCGTTTCGTGCTGTTCGCTCTGGCTTGAAATGGGCAACATGATCATTTCAATGCCTTCGGCCCGCCCGTCTTTGGCAAAGCCCTTGAAGCGGACGGTGGCCGGCTGATGGTTTGACAGAACTGTTGTTGCAAGCTCGGCGATTGTCGTGCGCTCTACCGGAGACCAAAGATGTAGAAGGTTCGTTCCCGTCAGTTCTTTGCCGAAGATGGTGCGCAGCGCGGTTCCAGCCAGGCGGAAGGAGAACGTCAGTTCCATTGGATCGCGCCTGATGATCGCGATGTTAGCAAGCACATCCTTGATCGCGCGCAGATCAAGCTCCTGGCGTTGAGGTGCCGTGCGCCCGCGCCGGATGGTGTCCCAGACCTGATACAAAGATCTGGTGGCGGGGTGGAGGATCTCAGTTTGTCGCCCGGTTATGGTGCTTACTGACATTTTCATTCGAGTCCTGTAGTCCGCTGCCGTCATGATGCGGCAGATCTCTGGCTAACTTTGAGACAGTCCTCTGCCAGAGATGAAACATTCGGCTGATGCTGTGCAGCTTGCGTGCCAATCTCGGAGAATCAGACCATTCAGATGAAAATGCTGGTGCGGTGCGCCCTCAAATGGGGTATGGCAGAACCTGAAGCGCGCGGAGAGGGATATCCCGTTTGTGAGTGATCCAGTTGAGCACCAGGACCAGCCAAGACCGCCGACCGGTGGCGGTCGCCAACCTGCGATAAACGCGCCGAAAGTCGTCCTCGTACTGTTTGCTCTGATGGTTGCCGTCAGGGGCCTGCAATCACTGGTAACCCGGGAAGGGGAAGGCTGGTTACTGCTGAATTTTGCATTGATACCAGCGCGTTATGACAGTTCGAACGGGTTAATCTACCCAGGTGGTTGGGCCGCCGATATCTGGGTTTTCCTCACGCACATGTTTCTGCACGGCGACTGGCTGCACCTGGCCATCAATGGGTTTTTCATGCTGGCCTTCGGTTCTTTCTTGGCCAGACGCTTCGGCACGGGCAAATTCCTGGTGTTTAGCCTCTTGTCCGGCCTCGGCGCAGCAGGTGTCCATTTGTGGGCCTATTGGGGCGATCAGGCACCACTAATAGGCGCATCTGGTGCCATTTCGGGGCAGATGGCCGGGACGGTCCGTTTGATGTTTGCCCGCCGGATGTCAGTGTTTGAAGCGCATCGCCAGGGAGCAGATCAAATCAGGGCACTCAGCCTCGCGGAAGTCTTCACCAATCCGCGCGCGCTCACATTTCTGGCCATCTGGGTTGGGGTAACGGTTTTGGCCGGGGCAGGGGGTGTTATGGCACCGGCCGGCGCGTCGATCGCCTGGGAAGCCCATTTGGGCGGATTTGCGGCGGGCATTCTCATCTTCGGGTTGTTTGACCGGCGCTCAAACCGTCAGAACGTTTTCAGCTGATCACGTTTTAGTGCGAGGCAGCTTCCAAGGTGGCCATGGCCTGCTTGATTTCCGGGATAACCCGTTCTGCTGCGTCTCTGCCTGCTGCGATCGCGTCCGCGGCCCGATCGAAATCAAACAGACCTATTCCGTTTGCTGCCGGGTTGATGGAGATGTCAGCCGGGTCGCCTGCCAATCTGGAGCGGGCCAGGCGGTCTTGTGAAATGTTGAACGCGGCCATCAACACGGTTGTGAGCCCGGGCTCATCGCTGCTGCCACCAAACATTTGGCGCAAGATGCTGCGTTGCGGTTTCTATGAAGACCGGTCTGGCTGCGGAGTTTCCATTGCCGCTTCCACGCGCGAAAGGCCAGGGGCTTGGATCACTGTGCCACCGAAAGCATCATTATTCAGGTTGACCGCAATGACCAATCTCGCCCCCATGGCGCGGCAGGCAGAAACCGGGATGGGGTTCACGACCGCGCCGTCGATCAGCCAAAGCTCTTTAAAGTAGACCGGTGAGAAGACACCCGGCAGCGCGTATGACGCGCGCAGGGCTTTGGAGAGCCGGCCCTTGCGCAGCCAAATCTCGTGACCGGTCAGAAGTTCGGTGCCGATACAGATAAACGGCTTCTCAATATGCTCAATCCGGGTTTCGCCTAAGCCTTCATCCAAAAGCTCTCTCAGTTTATCGCCTGAGATGATGCCGGACTTGGTCCAGGAGATGTCGAGAAGCCTGAATATCTTGGTGCGCGTGAGGCTGCGGGCAAAGTCTTCAAGCATATGCAGTTTGCCGGCGGCGTAACAACCGCCTACAAGGGCGCCGACCGAGGTTCCGGAGACAACATCCGGCTCGATGCCCTCTTCATGCAACTTCTGAATAACGCCTATGTGGCTCCATCCACGGGCAACGCCCGCACCGAGGGCCAGACCAATCTTAGGCCTTGTGGGTTTCCCACCGGTCATATCTGACACACCGTCCGCCGCGTATTGGGATACCAGCGGGTTGTTGTTGTTCGTCCAAAACATGACGGCCCAGCTCTGCAAATGCCATACCGAACCTTCACGTCCCCATTCTGGAACCAATC
>JBCDIP010000433.1:0-3708 GCA_038748855.1 Pseudomonadota bacterium | reverse complement strand
CTGGGCGTGCCGCTGCATCCTGGTGCGGAGAAATTCTACAAGGAAGCCGGGCTTCTGAAATAGCCCCAAAATATCCTCCAACACTCATCTCGGGGCGGCGGCGCTTGCCGCACGCCGCCCCTGACCACGCCGGCGGGAGGGCAAGTCCATGAGCAATGCTGACCAGACGGAACATGAACTGACAGCAGAAGAGCTGGCAGAGATTGAAGAGAAGTATGACGAGGGCGCCAAGACCAGAGCCGTCACCCCTACTGTCGCATTGATGCTGCGTGGTGTGGCCCTGACCTTTGCGGTGTATCACTACATTACCGCCGGCTTTGGCCTGCCAGCCGACCACTGGCACATGGGCTGGCACCTCACCGGCCTGTTCATTCTCACCTACGCATTCTTTCCGGTCTTCCGCACGGAGAACCTTTTCGGCCTCAACCCCAGTGCATTCCGCCTCGGCAATATCCCGATCTACGACATTGTATTGATGGTGCTTGGCGTCGCCTCTGCGCTCTATCTTGGGTTCGCATGGCACGGAGTTCCAGCGCTCGGCATTGAGGAACAAACGTTCCGTATGGGCAACCCGAACGAGTACGATATGGTGTTCGGGATCATCATTATCCTGCTCGTGCTTGATATTGCCAGGCGCACGCTTGGGTGGGTCTTGCCGCTGATCATCTGTGTTTTTATTTGTTACGCGCTGCTTGGACAGTATTTCCCAGGCATCCTTAAGCATCCTGGCGTGAAATTTAACACGTTCGTCTCCAGCATGTACTTCCCACAGGAAGGCATTTTCGGCGTTACCTTGTGGGTTGTCTCAACCATCGTCTTCCACTTCGTGCTGTTTGGCGTGATCGCCCAGCGCACGGGGCTGGGTCAGCTCTTCATCGACAACGCCACCATCTTGGCGGGGCGCTATACCGGAGGCCCGGCGAAAGTCTCCGTTGTGTCGTCAGCCTTCTTCGGCACCATATCGGGCTCTTCAGTGGCCAATACGGTGTCAACCGGCGCCCTCACAATCCCGAACATGAAGCGCTTGGGCTATCCCGGTCACTTCGCCGGGGGCGTTGAGGCGGCGGCCTCTGCCGGTGGGCAAATCACCCCGCCGATCATGGGGGCCGCCGCTTTCATCATGGCAGAGTTTCTTGAGGTTCCCTACACAACCATCGTCATCGCTGCCATATTCCCGGCTGTGCTTCACTATGTGGGCGTGTTCGCCGTTGTCCACCTGATGGCCCGCAGGCTGAACCTGCAGGGCATGGCTAAGGAGCTGCTGCCGCAGTTCAGGCAAGTCTGGCGCGAGGGCTGGGCCAATATCATCCCGCTGATCGGGCTGCTCACCATCCTGTTCTCCGGCTATACGCCGTTCATGTCGGCCTTCTGCGGTATCTCGCTGTCCATCGTTGTGGGTATGTCGCGCCTGCGCGAGCCGCAAACTCTTGCCTACGCTGCGGCCTTCATTGCCTTTGTTGTATGGAAGCTGTCCAACGGTGGTTTTGACATTGTGATTGCATCCATTCTGATTGCCGGCTCTGTGCTGGGCACGTTCAACCCCCAGGAACGGATCAAACTCCCAGAGATGGCTGAGTCCATGGAACTGGGCGTGAAATACGCGTTGGCCGTCGGCGCAGCATCAGCCGCCGTTGGCATCGTTGTCGGCGTGATCAACACCACTGGCGTTGGCTTCCGCATTGGATTTATGGTGACCCAGGGTGCCGGCACCTTGGCTTCAGCCCTCTATGATCTCATCACCATCGGTGGGCTTGAACTGGTGGCGGTTGCAGACCTGCAGCTTTTCTTGTCGCTGGTGCTTATTGCTATCGCCTGCATCCTCATGGGTGCCGGCATTCCAACCACGGCTCTTTACATCATGCTGGTGTCTGTGGCGCAACCTGCGTTGAAACAGCTTGGGGTGCCGCCCATCGCTTCGCACATGTTTGTCTTGTATTACGGCGTTGTCGCAGAGATCACGCCGCCCGTGTGCACGTCGGCCTATGCGGCATCGGCAATTGCCAACTCCAATCCGTTCCGAACAGGCATCTCCGCCTTCACGCTCGGGTTGGGCAAAGTGGTCGCGCCCATGGCGTTTGTCTATGCGCCTGTGCTCTTGTTTGTTTCTTCCACCGGATTTGACTTTTGGGAGTTTTCCTACACGGCGACGAGTTGCATCGTCGGCGTGCTCTCCCTGTCGGCAGCGGTTGTGGGCTATTTCATTGCGCCCATGACCGTTGTCGAACGAGTGCTCTGTGCCATTGCCGGCTTGGTGTTTATTGCGCCAAGTCTCCAGGCGGACATGATCTCTCTTGCGATTGTTGCTCCTGTGGCGGTGATGCAGATCTTGGCAAAGCGCAGGAGCGCCAATGCCGTTGAGGCAAACTAGAGGATGACTTCGCCTTCCGGAGCCGTCGCAGATGTCACTATTGTGGGAGGCGGCATTGTGGGCATCTGTTGCGCGCTCTCGCTCATTGAATCTGGAAAGACGGTTAGATTGATCGACCGGGAACGGCCCGGCCAGGGTGCCTCGTCGGGCAATGCTGGCGTCATCTCACCATGGTCAGTCGTGCCCCAAGCAATGCCGGGCCTATGGCGCAATCTGCCGCGTTGGCTGCTCGACCCGGGCGGCCCCGTGTCGGTACGCCCCGAGCACCTCTGGAAGCTGCTGCCTTGGGGTTTGCGCTTCTTGGCGGAGGCGAACGAGAAAACCGCCAAGCGCAAATCAGAGGCCATGAGCCTTCTCACAGAGCCCTGCATTGATCTTTACAGACATCACTTGAAGGGGACGGGGCAGGAAGCGCTCGTCAGGGACAGCTACTACGTCAATGTCTATAGAGATCCTAAGAAAGCAAACCTGGACCTCTTGGACTATCGGCTGCGCACTGCGCTTGGTGCCGACATTGAACGTATCGAGGCGGACGAACTCCGCCGCCTGGAGCCTGCCTTATCAACAGAGTTCAAAGCGGCCGTGCTCATAAAGGGTCAAGCGCGCGCGCTTTCGCCGGGACGCATCGGTGAGGTGCTCTGCAACAAATTCGCCGCGACCGGGGGCGAGGTGATTTGCGACGAGGTGCGCAGCGTTCAAATGGCTGCGCCGGATGACTGGTCGGTATCTTGCGAACAAGGGAACTTTCAAAGTCATCAAGTGGTGCTAAGCGCCGGTGCCTGGTCAGCCCGCCTGTTGGCACCACTCGGCATCCGGCTCCCACTTGAGGGCGAGCGAGGCTATCATGTGATGTTTCCGGAGACAGGAGCTGGCCTCACCAATTCTATTTTAGACACCGACCACAAGGTGGTGGCAAGTTCGATGCTTGAAGGAATACGCATTGCTGGGATGTCAGAGTTTGCCGGCTTGGACATGCCGGCAAATGACCGGCTGTTTGCTGTTCTAAGACAGGTTGCGAGTAGATTAATTCCGGAATTGACCTCCATGAGGAGCACGACCTGGATGGGCACGCGACCGTCCTTGCCTGATGGGCTGCCTTGCATCGGCGAAGTGCCAAACCTTCCGGGCCTTCACATGGCGTTCGGCCATAGCCACTATGGATTGATGATGGCACCGAAGACCGGGAAGCTCATCGCTGACTTGGTGTCGGGCCGTCTTCCAAACTCCGATCTGAGCGCATTTTCGCCTAAACGGTTTGGTTAAGGCTAAACGTGCCGATCGAAATTCGAATCTACCAAGCAGTTTGATCTCTCTGACACAAGGTTGAATGAACAGCATGT
>JBCDIP010000432.1:0-3714 GCA_038748855.1 Pseudomonadota bacterium | reverse complement strand
GATCACGTCTAAAAACGCTTCTGCGAAATCCCGCAGCTTTGCTGCGCCCACACCATTGACCTCGGCAAACTCAGACTTGTTGACGGGCTGTCTGACGGCCATGTCGATCAGCGCCCTGTCGGGGAAGATGACAAACGCCGGCACGTCGCGCTCCTTGGCAAGCTTCAGCCGCAGTGCCTTCAGCTCCCCAAGCAAGTCTTGCTGAGCGGGCAGCAAATCGATTACGGGCGCCGCGCCACGGCGCTGAGCCTTTGCGGCTTTGGCCCGGGTGAGGCTGTCCGCCCGATAGGAAAAGGCCTCTTCGCCCTTCAGCAGCCGCGTGCCTTTCTCTGTGAGCGCCAAGCCGCCATAGTCCTTAACATCCAGTTTGAGAAAACCGGACGCCACCAACTGGCGCAAAATGGATTGCCATTCCGCTTTCTTCCGGTCTGCGCCAACACCATAGGTGGGCAGGTTGTTATGGCCGGACGTGAATATCTTCTCCGTCTCTGCCCCGCGCAAGATATCGATGATGTGCGACGCACCAAACCTCTGCCCGGTCCGATAGACCGCCGAGAGAGCCTTTTGCGCCTCTTCCGTCCCGTCCAGCATCTCCGGTGGCTCAAGGCACACATCGCAGTTCCCGCAAGGTTCTGAAGCCTCTCCGAAATATGCAAGCAGCCCCACCCGCCGGCAGGTTGGGCTTTCACAATAGGCCACCAGGGTGTCCAGCCGCTTGTGCTCGCGCCGTTTGTGTTCCGTGCTGGTTTCGGCTTCTTCTATGAACCGGCGGCGCGAGGCGATATCGCCCAGCCCATAAAGCATGTGGGCTTCCGCCGGGGCTCCATCCCGTCCGGCGCGCCCGAATTCCTGGTAATAGGCCTCAACGCTTCCAGGCAGGTCCGTGTGAACCACATAGCGCACATCCGCTTTGTCGATGCCCATGCCAAAGGCGATGGTGGCAGAAATCACGAGGCCAGGCTCGGTCATAAACCTGTTTTGGTGATGCTCGCGGACGGACTTTTCCATGCCTGCGTGATAGGCCAGTGCCGGAATACCCGCCGCGTTCAAGACCTCTGCGGCCTCCTCGGTTTTTTTGCGCGACAGGCAATAGACAATGCCGCTGACGCCGGGATGCTTGGAGACCACGTCCAGCATCTGTGCCTTCCAGTTGGTCTTCATCTCCACGGTCAGCTTGATGTTGGGCCGGTCGAACCCAAGCACCACGGTCTTGGCATTTCCTGAAAACAAACGTTCCACAATGTCTGAGCGGGTCACTTCATCAGCCGTGGCGGTGAGCGCCACCAGGGGAATGCCGGGGAAGGTCTGTGACAAGGTGCCCAGCAGCTCATACTCCGGACGGAAGGCCGGTCCCCATTGCGAAATACAGTGCGCCTCATCGACGGCAATCAACCGCACATCCAACCTGGATAGTGCCGCCAGCATGCGCTCCGTCATCAGCCGCTCAGGCGACAGATAGAGCAGATGAACTTCACCGGCCTCCACCTTGCGCCAGGCGGCCACATTGTCAGCCCGCTCGCGCGAGGAGTTTATGGTCTCCGCTGCAACCCCGGCCAGCTGGAGCGCGGCCACCTGATCTTGCATTAAAGCCACCAGCGGCGAGACCACAATCGTCAACCCGCCGAGCACCAGGGCGGGCACCTGATAGCACAGAGATTTGCCCGCACCGGTCGGCATAATGGTCAGCACATTCTCGCCGGCCAGCAGGGTGTCGATCACCCCTTCCTGTCCTTCCCGGAACTGATCAAAGCCAAAGACCTCTTTCAGCACTTGATGTTTGGTACCCAACATTCTTGTTTGTCGTCCGGTCTTGTGTCACCACGGTGATGAAATATTGCCTGCCCGCCAGGGCTGAGAGGCGCAACCATCCAAAATTGGACAGAACCAGCTAGATGGACCCGAACATGATTCCAAGCAACAGGCTCCCGGGCCTTGCCCACCACCCGCGTGTACAACTCGGCCATCACCCGACCCCCATCGATGAACTGCCCCGCCTGGGTGAAGAGCTGGGCATCACCCTGTGGGCCAAGCGGGATGACTGCAACGGTCTGGCCTTTGGCGGCAACAAAGTGCGCCAGCTTGAGTACTATCTGGGCCCTGCCGCCGAGGCTGGCGCCGACACCATGCTGATCACCGGCGCGTTGCAATCTAACTTTGTGCGTCTGGCAGTGGCATCGGCGAACAAGCTCGGCATGCACTCTGAAGTGCAGCTGGAAGAGCGGGTACCGGACACCGATCCGCTCTACCGCAGCTCCGGCAACATCTTGCTCGATCAACTGTTGGGCGCAACGATCCACTATTTCCCGGAAGGTGAGAACGAAGCAGCAGTCGACGCCTCCCTGGATGCCCATGCGGACCGGTTGCGCCAGGAGGGCCGCAAACCATACGTGATCCATCTCGGCATCGACCATCCGCCGGTCGGGGCTATGGGCTATGCGTCAGCGGCGGCAGAGTGCCTCGACCAATTGGAGGCCATGGGCCAGATGCCGGACGTTGTGGTGATCCCATCAGGCAGCGCAATTACCCATTGCGGCTTCCTGGCGGGTGCACGTGTGGCCGGTTGGGATGTTCCGATCTTGGGCGTGTGCGTGCGCCGCGGCGCTGATGTACAGCATGGCCGGGTAGCGCGGCGCGCCCGCGAAGCTGCGCAGATGCTCGGCTCTGATGTGGAGATACCGGACAGCGATGTGGTGGTCACAGACGCCGTTCTGGCGCCTGGCTATGGGCGCATGAACGATGCAGTGGCTGAAGCGATCCGGCTGGCGGCTCAGCGAGAGGCCTTGATGCTGGATCCGGTCTATACCGGCCGCACTATGGCGGGCCTGATCCATATGGTGCGCACTGGTGACATCAAGCCGGGGGCAAAAGTGCTCTTCATCCACACGGGCGGCGGCCCGGCCCTCTTTGCCTACCAGGACAAGATGGCCGCCAACCTGGCTGAGCTCGGCAGCGTGTCCAAACAATAATTCGAAAATACTAGAAATATAGTTGACTGCGATAGCCCTGTGCGCTATAAGCGGCATCATGAACACACAAGAAGCAGCCAAGAGCCTGGAGAAGCTCGGTCACCCCAACCGGTTGGAGATTGTCCAGCTGCTGGTGCAGGCGGGGCCGGAAGGATTGCCTGTGGGCGCGCTTCAGGAGCATCTGGGCATCCCCGCATCAACCCTGTCGCACCATGTGTCCCAACTGGTCAGCGGCGGACTGATCGAGCAAACCCGCAATGGCCGCGTTCTCAGCTGCACACCAAACTTCGAGCGCATCCATGCCCTTGTGGAACTGCTCACTGAAAACTGCTGCTCCGGCGTTGCCATCAAGCCGAAGGGTGAGGCGGCCTGAGGTCTCAAAAAAATTTGCACTAATAATTCGACACTTCTAGGATCATAGCTATGAACCAACTTATCGGAACGCTCACCAATCCCAGCTCCTGGGACAAGATTTCAAGTATCGTCACCGATAGGGTGGTCATCGCACTGATTGTGTTCGCTGTAGCGCTCGGTCTTTACGATCCGCCTCAGCTGCTCTCCAGCACTTCCAAGACACTGGACAGCATCATCTACATTGCACCCTTTTTCGCTCTAGCCATCGGCTTTGCCGGCTATGCCAAGGCGAGCGGCCTTGATGGGCTCATCGCCAAAGCCTTCTCCGGCAACTTGGTGGTCTCGATTTTTGCAGCCGCATTTGTTGGGGCGCTCTCCCCGTTCTGTTCCTGCG
>JBCDIP010000431.1:0-3717 GCA_038748855.1 Pseudomonadota bacterium | reverse complement strand
TTTTGAGCCAAGCGGACAGTTCCGGCTATGGGCCCTCGCGTTCGCAAGGGCGCGGGTTGGGGCGAGTTAGATCCGCTCGCCTTCCACTTCCTTTTTCAGGGCCTTCACCGCCGACTTCGCCCCATCCAGATAGGGATGGATCTCCAGCGCCTCGCGGAACGATTGGAGGGCTTTCTTCTTATCCCCCATGGCGCGGTGCACCAGGGCACGGCCGGCCAAGGCTCCGAAGTGGCGCGGTTCCAGCTCCAAGACCCGGTCAATGTCGGCTAGGGAACGCTCATAGTCTTGCGAGAAGAAGTGCACCGTGGCCCGCTTGTTCCAGGCTTCTGCATAATCGGGAGAAATCTCAATCACCGTATCCAGAAGCGTTAGGGCCGAGGCATGGGCCTCATCGTTGATGGCGCTGATGGCCTGCTTCATCAGCACCTCCACAGAGGCGCTGTAGTTGCGCAGCCAAAGCTGTAGAACGGTGGCTTCAATGGCCTTAGCCTGTCGCTCGCTTGTGGCCGCGTTGAGGCGCGCCAGGAGGTTGTCCAGAAGGCGTGCATCAATGTTCTTGCGCTCTTCAAGCGTGAGGGCGGGTTTGGCGACCGTCTCCTCGGTCACCTTCTCCTGCGCCAAGACCGGTTGGGCGATGAGCCCTGCCAGACCGGCAACTGCAAGTAAGCCAAATCGCATGCCCCATGGTACGCCGCAAAGGGGCGCACCGTCCACACACATTTGCATGAAAAGACGGAGCCGCCCGGCGATGGGCGGCTCAAAAAATCGTGTAAGCGAGCCTCCAGGGGAGGCGCACTGGATTTAGCCCTGGCGAGCCTTAAAGCGGCGCTGGGTCTTGTTGATCACGTAGAGGCGGCCCTTCCGGCGCACGACGCGATTGTCGCGGTGCCGCTTGGCCAGCGACTTGAGCGAATTGCGGACTTTCATGATGTCACCTGTTTACGGCCCAGCGTAAGCCGGGCAATCTGGAATTTGACGGCGGAAAATAGGGGCGCTTTCCCGGGAAGTCAACCGTTCAAAGCACCTCTTGATGCACTATATAGGGCATCGGTAATCGAGATGTGAAGCTTTGGACTGATTTTTCGTCAATGGAACTGGCAATCACCATTTTTGCCGCGCTGGCCGGGTTCGGCGGTGCGGGGTGGGCCTTGTGGGCGGAGAAACGGCCGATCGATCCCCTAAAGCCGCGCATGGTGCCCACCACGCCGGTGCTCTTCATCTGTCTGGTGATTGTGATTTTCGCCGCCGCCCATCTGATCACGCTGATCACCGGCAGGCCTCACGTGGGCCGCTTTGGGATTTAGCGGGGCAGGTCCTTAGTTGTGCTCTTCCGGCAAAAGCGGGAGAGGCTGGACCTCAATGCCTTCTTCGCTCAGTTCTTTGGCATCTTGAATGGTCGCCTCGCCATAAATGCCCCGAGCTTCGGCTTCTTCATAATGGATCTTGCGAGCTTCCTCAGCAAAGCGCGGGCCCACATATTCGGAGTTCTCTTCCACATGGGTTCTCAGCTTGCGGATCATGTCGGTGAGCTCAGCGGCCGGCGTATTGGGCGCGTTCTGCATCACCGGTTGGGCCGTATCGGATTTGGTGTTGGCTTTAGCGGGAATGCCTGGGGCCATCAGGGCCTTGTGCACCTTCGTTGAACCGCATATCGGGCATTCCACAATGCCCGCTGCAGCCTGCTTGTCATAAGAGGCGCTGTTGCTGAACCAGCCGTCAAACGCGTGCCCCTTGTCGCATTCCAGATCATAACGGATCATGAGACAGCCTTTAACTCCGTCTTGCCCGGCAAGAGCTCATAGGATTGGTCCAACGTCAGCGATGGGATCTTGGCGCGCGCGGCTTCAACCTCTTTCCGGTCGAGCTCCGCAACAATCACCCCAGTCCCGCCATTTGCTTCGGCAATTATCTCACCCCAGGGCGAAATAATCAAACTGTGCCCATAGGTTTTCCGTCCGCACTCATGCACGCCCACTTGGGCCGCAGCCAGCACAAAACAGCCCGTTTCAATGGCCCGGGCGCGCAGTAGCGCGTGCCAGTGGGCCTTGCCGGTGGGCACGGTGAAGGCGGATGGGACAGCGAGGAAGTCCGCCCCGGCCTGAGCCAGCTGGCGGTAAAGGCCGGGGAAGCGCATGTCGTAGCAGATGGTCATGCCCAGGGTGCCCCAGGGCAAAGGCGCCAGCACCGCATGGCGCCCGGCCGTATAGCGTTTGGATTCCCGGTAGCTCTCGCCGCCGCCCAGCTCCACATCGAACATGTGGATCTTGTCGTAGCGTGCGGCCAACTCGCCCTGCGGCGTGAAAAGGAAAGACCGGTTGCACAATGTACCGGGCGCCGGTTGGATCGCCAGAGAGCCAATGTTGAGCCAAATCCCCAACTCCTTCGCCAAACCGGCGAAATGGCTGACGCCCTGGTCTTCGTCTTCCGGCTTGGCCTTGCGGTAGATCTCCTCAGCGGAGGTCTCCAACAGGTGGCTCATTTCCGGTGTGGAGACGAACTGGGCGCCGTCTTTCACGCAGGCGCGGATGAGCTCGGAGAGCTCCTCCACATTCTGCGCCACATCGCGGGTTGCGCAGCACTGCACCAGACCGGCGCGGAAGGGGGTGTGTTGGGTTGCCATGGGAGGTTAAGGCTTACGCCAAGAGCGGATCGAGTTCCCCCGCCGCCTCCAAGGCATTCAAGTCGTCAAAGCCGCCCACATGCCGCTCGCCGATCCAGATCTGCGGCACAGATGTGCGCCCTCCTGCCAGCTCGCTCATCTTGGCGCGCGTGGCCGGATCGAAGGTCACATCAATCTCTTCATAGGCTGCGCCCTTTTTGGTCAGCAGCGACTTGGCCGCGTAGCAAAACGGGCAGAGCTTGGTGGAGTATATCTTGATCGTCGGCATCATGGTCGCAAGGGATCGTTACGTTCCCGTCATATATGGCGCTCGGAAGGGTTGAGGACAAGTGCAAAGACGATCACGTCTACGCGTTCCGCTCCGGCCTTCAGAAGCGCTCTTGTGCAGGCCTCTGCCGTGGCGCCCGTGGTGAGCACGTCGTCAACCAGCACACAGCGGCGCCCAGCCACCTCGCTTAGCCGTTCCTCCGGTACGGAAAACGCGTTGCGCACGTTTTTGCGGCGGTCTGCAAAGTCCAGCTCCACCTGCGCGCGGGTCGCCCGGGTGCGCTGGAGGAGGAGGGGGTGGAAGAGGGGACGGTCCGGGTCTCCAAGCTGCCCGGCCAGCAGCGCCGCCTGGTTAAACCGCCGCTGCCACAGGCGAAACCGGTAGAGCGGCACCGGCACCACCAGATCGGCCTCGGCCAACAAATCCGCGCCCGCCCGGGCCATGAGCGGGCCGAGGAGCTTTGCCATGTTGAGATGATCGCGATACTTCAGATCATGCACCAGAGTGCGGGCCGTCTCGTCAAACTTCACCGCCGCCCGCAGCCGTTGCCATGCCGGAGGCTTCGTGAGGGCGAGCGGGCTCACAATGCCGGGGCCCGGATCAAACGGGAAGGGCCTGCCTAAGCGATCGCATAAGGGCGGTTCAATGAAGGTCAAAGTGTTCCAGCAGTCCGGGCAAAGGCCGGTTTCGGAACTGATGGCCTCTTTGCAAACCGGGCACAGGGTGGGAAACACCATGTCCGTCAGCTGCTGCCAAGCCCAGCTGCCAGCTTTGCGCCATGCGTGAACGTGTTTGTGCACTGCCTTGCCCCCAGCCTTGTCGGAGCCAC
>JBCDIP010000430.1:0-3739 GCA_038748855.1 Pseudomonadota bacterium | reverse complement strand
TGGCGGTGCGGAACGCCTCGTTCTACGTGGCCGGCATGTTCTTCGGCTCTACGGTGGATGAGGAGACCGTGCAGTCGCTGACCCAATGGCCGGTGTCTATTGCCGCGTTGGCACTTTCGGTGATTGGTATACTGGTGGTTATCCCGCTGTACTTAAGGCGCATGCATGGGTTTGACCGGGAAACGGCGACGCTGTCTGCAGTGCCTGGCGCGCTTAGCTTTGTGCTCGCCTTGGCTCTGGAACGCGGGGCCGATGTGCGGCGCATCACGATTGTGCAGACTTCGCGGCTGGCGCTGTTGATCATCTTCGTCCCTTTGAGCTTTGGCCTCTTCAACGAAATCAAACCGCTTGCCATGGTGACGGAGAACGCGATGACCGGTGGTCAGCTCGCGGCGCTGTTTGCCTTGGGAGCGCTCAGCATTCCGCTTGCGCTTCTCTTGAAGATTCCCGCGCGTTTCTTCTCTGGGCCGTTCTTTATGGCTGGGGGATTGTTTGGGTCGGGGCTGTTTGCCGGGAACATGCCGGCGGAGGTCTTGTGGCCGGCGCTGACCGTGCTTGGCACAGCCATTGGCGCGCGCTTTGCCGGGGTCACGTTCTCAATGCTGAAAGACGGGGCCTTGGCCGGAGCCGGCTCCACGGTCTTGGGGCTTGCTATCGCGGGCGCTATAGCGGTGCCGGTTGCCTCGCTGCTGTCGTTGCCACTGCTTCAGGTTTGGCTGGCATTTGCACCTGGCGGCATTGATGCGCTCACAGTGGTGGCGTTTTCGCTTGGCGTGGATCCAGCCTTTGTGGCTGGGCACCAGATGCTGCGCTTTGTGGGTATAAGCTTGTGTTTGCCTTTTGCCACCAAGTGGCTCGGCTTTGGGGAGAGTGAGGTTTAGCCTTTGCCTTTGCCCCTTGCGTCTTCGCAGCGCTAGCCGTCTCCGGCGAAGTTGCCGCGGGTCATGGCTTCGGTCACCGGGCCACCGTCATACTGGACCGTGAGGATCAGCTCTACCGAATGGTTCACCGCAATGCCGCGGCAGCCGATGGCCGCCCGGGTGGACCAGGCTTTGTCGCCGAACACTTCTAAGAAGAGATCACTCGCCCCATTGAGCACCCTCGGCTGTTCGGTGAAGCCCGCACCGGAGTTGATGTGGCCGATGAGCTGGATGAACTGCACCACCCGCTCCAAGTCCCCCAGCGCATGTTGTAGGATGCCGAGATTGCAGAGAGCCGCCTGGCGCGCGGCTTGATAACCTTGCTCCACAGTGAGGTCTTCGCCGAGAATGCCGGTCATGAAGGGCTTGCCGTCTTTGGCCGCGCAGGTGCCGGTAAGGTACAGCGTCTCACCCACGGCCCGGTGCGTGATATAGCGGGCCCCTGAAGGGTTTAGCCCATAGATCTCTTCCATAGTGGGAATGGTGATCTCGGCCTTGTCCAGACGGTCTTGAATGCTCATGGGGTGTTCTCCCGGTTAGGCGGAGCCAAAGTTCTCATCGAAAAAGCGCAACCAGTTGCCGCCCATCACCTTGGCGGTTTCTTCCTCGCCAAAGCCCATGTCCGCAAGGCCCATGGCGATGTTTCCGAAGTCGCGGTTATCCTGGAACCAGGGCGGCTGGGGCGGGAAGCCGGCATTGTCTTTTGAGCCCTCGCCATAGTCGATTTCCTTGGACCAGCGCCCTACGCGCATCCATTCCACCACGCTGTCGGGCTGATCCTGGCAGAGGTCGGAGCCGATGCCGATATGGTCGATGCCCATCAGATCGGCGGTGCGGGCGATCATTTCGCAGAAGCTGGTGAGCGTGCACGCGGAGCCGTCCCTGAGATGGTGGGGGTAAAGTGAGAAACCCAGCATACCACCGCTTTCGCAAAGCGCCTTCAACACGGTGTCCGACTTGTTGCGCAGGCCCGGATGCCAACTGTGGGGGTTGGCGTGGGTGATAGCGACGGGGCGTTCAGAGAAAGCGATGGCGTCAAGGGTTGAACGCTCCGCCGAATGGGACATATCCACCACGAGGCCCACCCGGTTCATCTCTTTGACCACCTGCTTGCCAAAGCGTGTCAGGCCGCTGTCCTCCGCCTCATAGGCGCCGGTGGCCAGCAGAGACTGGTTGTTGTAGGTGAGCTGCATGAAGCGGGCGCCTAAGGTGTGGCAGATCTCCACCAGGCCGATGTCATCCTCAATGGGCGAGCAGTTCTGAAAGCCGAAAATAATCGCCGTGCGGCCAGCCTCTTTTGCGGCGCGCACATCATCGCCGGTCCTGGCGTGGCAAATCAGCTCCGGGTAGGTTTCAAACCAGCGGTTCCATTGCTCGATATTGGCCACCGTCTCCCGGAACATCTCATGATAGCAGATGGTCACATGCACCGCATCGACGCCGCCCTCGCGCATTTGCCGGAAGATCTTCTCCGACCAGTTGGCATATTGCAGTCCGTCAATCAGCATGGGGCACTCGCGAGATGGGGTAAGCTCAAGCCATCAGTGAAAACAGAAGGCGAGGCGGCGTGCAACGGGCAAAATTGTGCTTCCCGGGTTTTGCAACCTATGATATATATAACATGTGTCGCACTATATGGTTGAAATCGCCCCCGATCGCCATGCGGCATGGGGCTGAAGCACGTGAGAAGACGGGCTTTGACCCCAATTGTGTCCGGCCCTTCGTGATTTGCCAACGGTCATGAGGGCCCACACGACACCCGGGTGCGCATCGCTCTCTCCCTGGAACGGCGGCTTACGCTTGTTCCAGTCTTTGTGATGCGCACCCGGCTTGCGCTCAAGTCATCGGCCACTCGGTTATCGCTGGCCAAGCTGATCTGATGTCGCCAACATGGTCAGAGCAGCTTCCCGTGCGCAGGCAGTGTTGCCATTTCACAGCTGAGCGGTGTAATCCTCTGCAAAGGCGCTTTCAGCCCAATGATTTTGTTCTGATGCCTGAGCAACTACACGCAGTGGAGTAGCGGGAAATGTCGGACTATATCGCCAATGAGCAAGTCATTGAACGCGTCATGGAGAAGGCGAGAATACATGGGGCGCAGTTCTTGCCATCTGACGCCAACCGGATCACGGCAGCTGGACCCTTCACATCAATCGATCATGTTTTGGCGGAGTGTGAAACCAGCTTTCGCCAGCTTGTTCATTTGACCCACCTCGACCCCTCGTCGCGCGTGCTGGATTATGGCTCCGGCATTGGGCGCATGGCCGTTCCCTTCAAGTTTTTCCTGTCGGATGCGGGAGACTATGTTGGCGTGGACATTATGAAGGAAGCTGTGGAAGGGTGCCAGAAGCGCTTCTCAGGGGAGGCGAATTTCGAGTTTCGACATATCAATCTTTACAACAAGATGTACAACCCACAGGGCAGCGCATCGTGTGAGGACCTGCCAATAACGTTGCCCCGGTCGCGCGATGTGGCCTTCATGTTCTCAATTGCAACACACCTGTTGCCCGGAACGATTGAACCGGTGATGCAGGCCGTGAGCTCGGCATTGCGCCCGGGTGGCGAACTGCTCGTTTCGTTCTTCTTGCTCAACGCTCGCGTGCGCGAAGCGATTGCAGCCGGCAGAACGACCAGAACCTTTGCCCACACTTATTCGGACGGAGTGTGTGTCGACGTCAAGGAAACGCCGGAAGGGGCCGTGGCTTATGAGGACAGTGAAGCGCGCGCTGTGCTGGAACAAGCCGGCCTAGAGATTGTCTTCACCGCACCAGGCAAATGGTCGAGCCCCGGCGGCCTGCCAATTTGCCACCAAGATCTGATAG
>JBCDIP010000429.1:0-3742 GCA_038748855.1 Pseudomonadota bacterium | reverse complement strand
GCCGCCACCACCGTGCCGGTGGCGATAAAGCCGAAGAGAAGGATGAAACCGAACCAGGTGAACAGGGGCCTGACCAACGGAAACGTGGCGCTCAAGAAACGTTCCGGATCGAGCATCGGAATGCGCACGGCCATGGGATTGAGCAGGCTGAACACCATTTTCTTGCGGGCCTGACTGTCGGCCCGCTCCACCATCTCAGCCAGATCCGGCGGCACGTCCCCTTGCAAAACCTCGCTCATGTGGAGTTTCGACAAGAGCTGGATGGTCTCGTCCTGGGTGAGGATGTCCTCTTCAAGCTGGGTGCACGCCAGGTCCCAAATCTCCTGAACCGTGCGCTCACCGTCCATCAGGCCGATCACCACATTGGCGGCGGGAGAGAACCGGTGGAACCGGCCTGACGCCTGGTCCTGCATCACATACCAGACCTCGCCGCGGAACTGCTGGCGATGGATCCGCGCATTGCTGCGCAGCCGAGGCTTGATGTCGGCCACCCGGTACCACGATGCGCTGAAAAGGGTTTTCGACATGACGGCCCCCTTCCTTTAAGGCCAGAACGACCAGGCCGTTAGCCTGATCCAGGCCAGCATCTTATGGGTCCAATTCCATATCAGCAGGCGGCGGTCTATCTCGGTTTTGGCCACACCCTTCATGCCGGGACGAAGGCTCTCCTTGACCTCTTCCAACTGTGCTTCCACCCGGAAATAGTTGCGCCCTTCGCGCGCTTCGGACACCGGGGTGATCTTATCAATCCGATAGGTCAAGGGATCGTTTGGCAAAGAGGCCACCAACAAAGTGCCGGTTTGACCCGGCTCAAGAGCAGAAATCTCGCCCTCATCCACCTCCAAAATCACCCGGTAGGACGCAAGCGGGGCAACCGCAAACAGCTCCTGACCGCGCCGGACGGCGGCGCCAATGGACTGGCTCAAATCGCCCGAAACAATTACAGCCTGGAACGGCGAGGTCAGTTTGGTGCGCCTGATTTGCTCATCCAGCAGCTCAATCTGGGCTTCAGCCTGATCGATCTGTGCCTTGATGATGTTGATTTCTGCACGGTCGCGCTTGGCCAGCGCACGGCTATACTCCGTGGACCGCTGACGCCGGGTGGTGCTCCAGCGCAGGCGCTCCAAGACCAGATCCTTGCTGTCGAGGGTCGCAATCACCTGGCCTTCGCGTACGATATCGCCAGCGCGGGCATTCTGTTCGGCCACATATCCATCGAACGGTGCCACAATCACCCGCTGAACAAGCCCTTCCAGAACCGCCGGCGAGGTCACCCGGTAATCGCCCTTGGCAAGGGCAAAGAAGGCAATAATGGCCGCCATCACCAAAACGGCGAGCTTTCGCCCCAGATAGTTCGGGCCAAACAACCGTTTGAGCTGCCCAGCAGCGGCGTCCAGCAGCTTCCAAATCACCAACCGGTCATTGTCGCGCTTTTCTTTCAATACGGGCCCGGCCACGGCGGCCACAGAATCACAGAGCTCCAACTCGTGCTGATCAAATCTTGAGCCCGGCGCGCGGATGAAGGTGATGGCACCATATAGATCGGCGGCCATGCCCATGGGAACGGTCAGGATGGGTCCCGCCTCATGGCTTGCGGCCAGCGCGCCATGGGCTCGGTCCACGTTGAACGCCGCATCGGGCTCTGGCGGATGCAGGATCATGCACTCCTGGTCGATGGCTTCATCCATCGCCGCCTCAATGTCGCGGATTAGGTTCATGCGCCGTCCAAACTGGGCGCTGTGCGACAAAGCGGAGACCACACACCGGCCCCGGCGCACAAAGCCGATGGCCACCTGCTCGCAGCCCAGATCCAGGGCAAGTTCCGTAACCGCCCGGTTGCAGGCAGCCTTAAACCGGTCTTCCTCCAAGATCATCGCTACCAGATTAAGGGCTGTGCTGGTGCCGCTCTGGCGGTGCGCTTCGCCCTTGGTCCGCTGGCGGTATAACAGAACCTCGATCCATGAGCCGCCCCAGCGCAGATGGCGCATGACGCCGCGCAAATGGGACGCTGTGGAGCCCTTCACCTCAACCGCCACAACTCCATATAGTTGGTCTTCAATGAGGAGCGGATGGGCCACCAGGGCAATCTGACTGCCGCCGTCTGGTTGTTTGCCGTCAGGGGTTTGGACCACACCGCGGCGCTCAGCCAAGGCCGCTTCGGCCACCGCGGCCAGGCCGGCAGACGGAACGCCTTCGCTTGGCCAGGAGGCGGCGGGCGCAAACGGGCCCTCATCCGGCTCGCCCAGCACAACCACACCGCGCCGCGCTCCGCCAATCAATCGGCACTGCAGCGCGAGCCAGGCGTTCAGGTAAGCGTCATGGCTGTCGGCATCGGTGAACTGCTTCCACAGCGCAGGGTCCAGAAAGGACACCTCTCCTGAAGCTGGAGGGCTTTCTGGCCTTTGCGTCGCGGCACGCGCTGTGGTGTCTCCTTTGCCTGTGACGGCCATCTGTCTACCTTGCTAATAGCCCATGAGTGCAAGGGACGAGCGGAAAGTGGCGGGCAGACCGGTTGCGTCTGACCTTTCGTTTCAGCGCTTTTTGCCCTGGCCGGAGGGATCAATCCTGTCCAGCTCCAGCTCTCCGAAACGTCTTTCATACTCGTTCAAAATTGCACCCAGCAGAATATGCAGCCGCTTTGCCGCATAAGGGCCCAGCACAATCCGGTCGCTCAGCCGAACGTTAAACTCTTCCTTGCCGGCGGCGTTCCAAGTCTGGTTGGTGCCGAACAACAGGGTGACTTCCTCGCGTGAGCTGGCCGCATTGACCACGTTGGCGTAGGAGGTGCTCATATTGGAATCGTCCCAATTCACGGTCGGCAGAGCCGGTTTCCCAACCTCACCTGCTCCGCCGGGGATCGATTCACCGTTGGCTCCCTGTTCGTCTGCGCCTTTCTTTCCAGTAGGCATTCCCCATCCTTTCACGATTGATATGTTTGTTGAGTGCACTTAGGCCGGTCTGTCCTGCGAATGTCAAGCCCGTTGCATCGACCACAGAATCAAAGGGTTAAGAGCCATCCTTAAGAAACCTGGTGGACACCGACCAACCGGCCTAGCGCACGGTTCCAAAGTTCCAAATCAGCGCTAGGCGTCCTGCGTGAGCATCCAGCGCATATCTGTCCGACGCCGCGCCGGCCACCACCGTGTAGCTCTCTTTGCCGAACACCGAATAAAGATATTCAGCGCGCAAGAGCAAGCTGTCGTTCAAGGGGTGTTCCAGACCTCCGCCGACCTGAGCCCCGAAATGATTGGCCTTGAACTTCACGCCGGCCACCTGATTGTCCACCCCGGCCGTGGCGAAGGCTGGTCCTGCAGTGGCAAACAGCAGAGTGTTGTCAAAGAGATACCCGGCCCGCGCCCGTACCGAATAGGTCTCGCGCAGATCGCCCTCAAAGAACAAACCGCCTCCATTGCTGGTGCCGTCCATGTCATTGGCGCGCACAAAGGACACATCGGCTTCAAGACCTAAGAGATAGCGGTCCACCTGGTGGTTATAGCCTGCAAGTAAACCGCCGAAGATGCCGGTTGGCGTTGGGTTCACCGTGCCCGGCGCGCCGGTATAGGTGTCGCTGCTCAGGTCCGCTGCCACGCCGCCCGCATGAGCGCCGATGTATACGCCCGTCCAATCCGTACGGGCCAATTCTGCACCGAACCCGGCGCTCACCTCGCCCGGCACTCCGTTCTCGCCAAACTTCCAGATGGCGGCAAGCCGGGCGGTGTGAGTTTCCAGATCATAGGAATCT
>JBCDIP010000428.1:0-3744 GCA_038748855.1 Pseudomonadota bacterium | reverse complement strand
TCCATATTAAAGTAAGCAACACTAATGCAAAGCTTTCGGCAATCCCTTCCCCAGCTTGATCATCTGATCGCCTTCGAGGCCGCCGCCCGCCATGGCAGCTTCACCAAGGCGGCCGGTGAATTGAACATTACCCAATCGGCCGTCAGCCAACAGATCCGTACCCTTGAAGACCGCATGGGCGTGGCCCTGTTTGAGCGAGGGCATAAAGTGGTACGCCTGACCAACGAGGGACGGACGTTTCAAAACAGCGTCGCTGTGGCGCTCGGCCATTTGCTCAGCGCGGCCAACACCGTGCGCGGAGGCGCCGGCCGTCAAGGCAAGCCGCTTCATGTGGCAACCGACGATTCTGTCGCCGCACTGTGGCTCGCCCCGCGCCTGCACAAATTCCAGGCCTTGTTCCCCGATATTCTCGTTCGCCTGACCGCCTCAGACCGGATCGACGATTGTTTTGCAGACCCGGTCGAGCTGGCCATCGTGCATGGGGACGGCAGCTGGCCGGGCTATGAGTGCGAGATGTTCATCGAGGAGGAAATCTTCCCGGTTTGCGCTCCAAGTTATCTTGAGCGCTTTGGCCCGGTGAGCGCGCCGGCTGATCTGGCCTCAGCCGCCCTCATCGATCTGGATTATGAGCGCTGGAACTGGATGAACTGGTCGATCTGGCTCACGGAGAACGGGGTGGGTTTGACCGGTGAGCAGCGCAGCTTTCAGTGCAATGCCTACCCGCTGCTGATCGAGGCGGCTCGCAACGGCCAAGGCGTTGCGCTTGGTTGGCGCTGTTTCGTCGATGACGATCTAGCGGCAGGGCGGCTGGTTAAGCCTCTGGATGCCAGCCTGAAGACCCGCTTCGGCTACCATCTGGTGCGCCGCTACAATCAACCGGAAAGCGCTCACGCCCACAGTTTCTACACCTGGCTTCTCTCAGAACGAGACAGGCAAAGGCTGCACAAAGCTTAGACCCCGATCAGCCCAATCACAGCGCCCATGATCACCAAAACCCCAAGCCAATGCCCCCCATCAATGATGGTGAGCGACCAGGGAGCGCTTTGGAAGCGGTGA
This sequence comes from Pseudomonadota bacterium, assembly GCA_038748855.1. GTDB lineage: Bacteria > Pseudomonadota > Alphaproteobacteria > Rhizobiales > CAJQND01 > JAAEUE01. The sequence goes on along the minus strand of JBCDIP010000428.1, from coordinate 2,688 downwards.
TTGACAATAAGGGTCGTTGCCACGAACCCAAACCAGACGAAAACCGCCGAGATGATGCCGCCAATGAGTGAAACCTGAGAGAGGTGGCCCATAACGCCGGCCAGGACCCAGGCGATGACCAGTTGACAGCCAAAGGTCATTACATAAATGACCGGGTTCGGCTTAGGCGGCTCAGTGAGCCCGACGGCGGCCATCCATTGCTTGCTCAACCCGCCATACCAGGCGGCACCGAACATGAATGCGGCAACCGCCGCCGCCAGAACGCCTATGTAGTTGATGCCGGCAAAATCCATCACACTGCCCTCCTATAGTTAACCACAAGGATAACTATCACAGTTCACAAGTCACGTCATTCAGAACGTGGAAAGTCCTTCAAGCCCCCCATACGGCAAACCTCCGCCCATTCGTTAGGGCGCACCGGTTGAACTGACAGACGCACCATTTTGACCAAGGCCATCTCTTCCAGCTTCGGGTTGGCTTTCACATCCGCCAAAGTCACCGGGTTCGGCATATCGCAGACCGCTTTCACATCCACGCAATCCCAACGCTCATCATCAGTGGTGGAATCCGGATGAGAAAGGGCGCAGACCTCCACAATGCCCACCACATCCTTACCGGCATTGGAATGATAGAAGAAGCCCAGGTCACCAATCTTCATCTCGCGCATGTTGTTGCGCGCCTGATAGTTCCGGATGCCATCCCATTCTTCGCCCACATCCCCCTTAGCCTTCTGTTCCTCCCAAGACCACTTGTCGGGCTCTGACTTAAACAGCCAATAGGCCATGCTTTATTCCTCCGGGTTCTTCAAAATCCAGTTCCACTGCTTGATCTCAACGCTCTCAAACAGCCCCGCCTTTGCGTAAGGGTCTTCTGCAGCAATAGCTTCGGCGTCCTGACGGGTCTCTGCATCGATCACCACCAAACTACCGCACGGCGAGCCTTCGTCGGTGAGAAACGGGCCGCCTGCTTTCAACTTGTCGCCGAGCCCTTGCAAGAAGGCCACATGGTCTGGACGAACGCTCATTCTCAGATCCACGGACTTTGGTTTGTCCGTGCAGATCAACGCATACAACATAACGGCTTTTCTCCTGGAATTTAGGTTTCAGTCCGGATCGGACGGGTGAGCAGATTATCAATTGTATCATCCACGCTGGCGTGTCCGGAGACAATGTTGTGCACGGCGGTGGATATGGGCAGATCTATCCCCAGTTTTTCCGCCATCTCCACGACGACACCGGCCGTGTGCACCCCCTCGCTCACGGAATTGCGCGCACCCAACACCTCTTCCAAGGTGCGGCCTTGGCCCAGCGCTAAGCCCAAAGACATGTTACGCGACTGGACGCTGTTGCAGGTCAAGATGAGGTCGCCCAACCCGGAGAGCCCGCCGAGGGTCTCCGCCTTCGCGCCTTGCGCCACCCCGAACCGCTGGAGCTCTGCGAAAGCCCGGGCGGTGAGGGCCGCGCGGGCACTGGCGCCAAAGCCTTTGCCCTCAACGATACCGCAGGCGATGGCCAGAACGTTCTTCAGAGCACCGCCCACCTGTGCACCCACAATGTCGTCGGACAGGTAGGGCCGGAACGACGGGATCGCCAATGCATCCGCAAGCCGCCGGGCCGCCTCCAAAGAACTGCTGGCCAACGTGACAGCGGTGGGCAGTCCATTGGCCACATCAGCCGCAAAGCTGGGACCGGACAGCACCGACACTTCTGCTTGCGGCAAGATCTCTCGCAAGATGTCGCTCAAGAGCGCGCCGGACCCCTGCTCGATACCCTTAGCGCAGATCACCACCGGCGTTCCGCTCTTCACATGGGAGCTCAAGGCCATGGTGACAGCCCGCGTAGCTTGGGCTGGGGCCACCAGGAGCAGAGCATCAGCAGGCTCCAGATCCGCATACGAGTTGGTGGCCGAAATAGCCTGATCCAGCTTGATGCCAGGCAGGAACATTGAGTTTTCATTGCGCTCCGTAATGGCCGCGACGACTTCCGGTTCGCGAGCCCACAACAAGGTTTCTCGGCCCGCCCGACTTGCCACCGCAGCCAAGGCCGTACCCCAGGCCCCGGCGCCCACCACGCCTACAGTTTTGATCGCCGCCGCCATGACCTTAAACCTTCGCCCCAGCTTTACCAGACCCTAGCACAGGCTCAGATGTGGTATCGAGGGGCCACCTTGCTCGTGCAGACGCGCCAAGTTCGCTCTGCTGACCCAACGCCAGCCGCTCAGCACCCACCCAAGCAATCATGGCCGCATTGTCCGTGCACAGCCATTGCGGCGGCACGATAAGTTTGAACCCGGCCGCCTCCGAAACGGTGCGCAGGACACTTGCAAGCGCCTTGTTGGCGGCCACGCCACCGGCCACCACGAGCGTGGCATCCGCATCCGGGTGGCTCTGTTTGAACAGGTCCATCGCCCGGCCGCATCGGTCTGCAACCACATCCAGGACGGCGGCTTGGAACCCTGCGCAAATGTCAGACACATCATCTTCAGAGACCGGCTCAAGGCTTTGCGCCGTCCGCCGAACGGCGGTCTTCAGCCCTGAGAACGAGAAATTGCAGCTGCTGTCCCCAATCAACGGGCGCGGCAATGAGAACCGCCCTTCAGCGCCGGTGCTGGCCGCCTGCTCCACCAATGGTCCGCCCGGATATCCGAGGGCGAGAAGCTTAGCCACCTTGTCGAAGGCCTCGCCCAAAG
>JBCDIP010000427.1:0-3744 GCA_038748855.1 Pseudomonadota bacterium | reverse complement strand
CATGGACGTAAACGTTCCATGAGGGCGACCGGCCGGCTTTTGGCGCTCTTTCTCCTGACACTGCTGGCCACATATCCAGCCCGCGGCAGCGAACCGGTCCTGTCAGACGCGCACATCGCAAAATTGCTTCAGCACGGGCCCTGGCCGGCCAAATGGGCGCCCGATCCCAGCAACCGGGTCTCCGGCAAGCCAGACGCCATTACGCTTGGCCGCGATCTCTTCTTCACCCCCAAGCTCTCCGGCAACGGCAAGATGTCCTGCGCCACCTGCCACCATCCGGGCCGCGGCTGGACAGACCGGCAGCCACAAGGCCTTGGCACTGCAAAGCTGGACCGGAACACCCAATCTCTCTTCAACGTGCGCCTCAACCGCTGGTTCGGCTGGGATGGCCAGAACGATAACCTTTGGGCTCAAAGCATCCGGCCCCTCCTGGACGCAAAGGAGATGGATGCCAGCACCGCACACGTGGTGAACGTTGTGAGCGATAACCCGGAGCTCTCCAAAGCCTATGAGACGGTGTTTGGTGTACCGCCGGACACAAGGGATTTGGAGCTCACCCTGGTCAACATAGGCAAAGCCATGGCGGCCTTTCAGGAGACAATCGTGAGCGGGCGAACGCCGTTTGATGTGTTCAGAGACGCTGTAGGCAGAGGCGATGAGACGGCCGCCATGGCCTATCCCATCGAGGCCAAACGCGGAGCCTCCCTCTTTTTCGGCCGGGGCAACTGCACCTTCTGTCATACCGGCCCCAACTTCACCAACGGCGAGTTTCAAGATGCCGGCGTGCCCTACTTCTTAGGACCTGGGCGCGTGGACAAGGGACGCTATGAGGGGATCGGCAAGCTGAAGGCCAGCAGGTTCACACTGGAAGGCGATTACACGGACGATCCGGCCAAAACGGGCTCCTGGAAAGTGCGCGGCGTCAGGGCGCTTCATCGCAACTTCGGCGAATTCAAAGTGCCCTCCTTGCGCAACCTCACGCAAACCGCCCCCTACATGCATAATGGCTCCCTTGCCTCCATAGAGGACGTGGTGCGCCACTACTCTGAGATCGACGTGGAGCGGCTGCACGCGGACGGCACCCGCGTTCTGGCTCCGCTCCATCTGAATGAGCGGGAGATCCAGGATCTGGTTGCCTTCCTGGAAAGCCTCTCTGTTAACTGACGCGCCGCTCGGCCGACAAAGCCCGGCTTCCGCTAATCCTTTGATTGCGCCGCCGCACCGGTTCGGCTAAAAGCGCGGCAGATTTTCACTCCATATTTCTGCGGAGCACCACACGGGCCATGGCGCGGCAATTCATCTATCATATGCACCAGCTTTCCAAGTCTTACGCCGGCGGCAAAAAAGTCTTGGAAGGGGTCAACCTCTCCTTCTACCCGGACGCCAAAATCGGTGTCCTGGGTCCCAACGGCGCGGGTAAATCAACGCTTCTGCGCATCATGGCCGGAACCGACAAGGAGTTCCAAGGGGAGGCCTGGCTTGCTGAAGGCGCAACCGCCGGCTATTTGGCCCAGGAACCGGAGCTTGATCCGGAAAAAGACGTGCTCGGCAACGTGATGGAAGGGGTGGGCGAAAAGCAGGCCATCCTCGATCGCTATAACGAGCTGATGATGAACTATTCCGATGAGACCGCCGAAGAGGCCGCCGGACTGCAAGACCAGATCGATGCTCAGAACCTGTGGGATCTGGACAGCCAGGTGGAGCAGGCCATGGACGCCCTGCGCTGTCCCCCATCGGATGCCGATGTGACCAAGCTTTCTGGCGGTGAACGCCGCCGCGTGGCATTGACCCGGCTGTTGCTCTCCAAGCCCGACCTCATCCTGCTCGACGAACCGACCAACCACCTGGATGCTGAATCGGTAAACTGGCTGGAGCATCATCTGCGCGAATATCCGGGCGCCATCCTGATCGTCACCCACGACCGCTACTTCCTGGACAATGTGACCGGCTGGATCCTGGAGCTCGATCGCGGCCGCGGCATTCCTTATGAGGGCAACTACTCAGCCTATCTGGAGCAAAAGGCCAAGCGCTTTGCTCAGGAGCAGCGCGAGGATGCGGCCCGTCAGAAGGTGATCGACCGTGAGCGCGAATGGATTTCCTCCAGCCCGAGAGCCCGCCAGGCCAAGAGCCAGGCCCGTGTGAAGGCTTATGACGAACTGCTCAAAACCAACGAGGCGCGCCTTAAATCCAGCCAGGCCCAGATCGTCATTCCGCCGGGCGAGCGGCTCGGCGATCTGGTGATCGAAGTGGAGGGGTTGAATAAGGGCTATGGTGACAAGCTACTTATCGAAGATCTCTCGTTCAGCCTGCCGCCGGGCGGCATCGTGGGCATTATCGGGGCCAACGGCGCCGGTAAAACCACCCTCTTCCGCATGATTACCGGCCAGGAAGAACCGGATGCCGGCTCAATCCGCCTCGGCGATACCGTGCAGCTTGGCTACGTGGATCAAAGCCGCGATGCGCTGGACGCGAACAAATCCGTCTGGGAAGAGATCTCTGAGGGCAACGACATTATCTATCTGGGCAAGCGCGAAGTGAACTCGCGGGCCTACACCTCCGCCTTCAACTTCAAGGGGGGCGATCAGCAGCAAAAGGTCGGCTCGCTGTCCGGCGGTCAACGCAACCGGGTGCATCTGGCCAAGATGCTCAAATCGGGCGCCAATGTGCTGCTGCTTGACGAACCCACCAACGATCTGGACACCGAAACCCTGGCTGCACTTGAAGAGGCGCTGGAGGAGTTTGCCGGCTGCGCCTTGGTGATCAGCCACGACCGCATGTTCCTGGACCGTCTGGCCACCCACATTCTGGCCTTTGAAGGCGACAGCCACGTGGAGTGGTTTGAAGGCAACTTTGAAGCTTATGAAGCCGACAAGAAGCGCCGCCTGGGCGATGACGCGGTCATGCCCAAGCGGATCAAGTACAAGCAGTTCTCGCGGTAGCCGGGCTGCTTACTTGCTGGTGCCCGTGGTGCGCCGGGCAACGCCAAGATAGGCGTAAAGCGCGTTGATATTGCCGCCGCCTTTCTTGATCACGTTGGAAAACGTGGTGCGCATGAGCGGGCCCAGCCATACGTTCTGCACCTGCAGATCAACCACCTTGTAGCTGCCGCCGGCCCTACGCACTTTCCAGACAACAGGCTGAGCCCGGCCAGAGTTGCGCACCAGTTTGCTGGTGACCTTTGAAGAAGAACAGCGGCCCACTTCCACGCCGATGGCGCGGAATTTCTTGGAGTATTGCGCCATCGTCTTGGCCATAAAGTTGGCCATGCTCTTTTGATATGCGGCCTTATCGGAGGCCGGAACCAGTTTCCGGTAACGTCCCAGGGCGAAGTTGCCGATGGCGCCCACATCCGCATAGGAATTGATGAGCGAGCGGAACGATCCCGTCGAGCCGCTTTTGGCAGCGGACAACATTTTGGTGCTAACGTTCTTGATGAAACCCCTCGGCCCGCAAGCCTCGGCAATCGAGGGCGCTCCGGCCACCAAAACCAGCGCTAAGGCGGTGGCGGCGAGTGCATTTCGAGTTTTAGAGTGAGCAATGTTGGCGATCATGTGCATTCCCTTTAGGCCTTATGGTGACCTGTTCGACGTTCTATCGCGGCGGTTGGGAACACCTTATACACCGAATCTCTCGGTTGCGCGTATTGAAAATCAAGAAAAGCCCTAACGCTTCAGCGCCACGATCAGCTTCTCCACATCACCGCCGTTTTTCTTCACGTAATTCACAAAAGCACTGCGTAAAAAT
>JBCDIP010000426.1:0-3763 GCA_038748855.1 Pseudomonadota bacterium | reverse complement strand
CGCCGCGGCCCATCAGGCCCATTACGAAAAAGCCTTGCTTAATATCGCTCAACAGTTCGGCGACGCTGAGCGTACCAGGTTCCATGTAAAGGTTAGTGGAGCTCGGCGAAGGGCCAGAGGAGATCCCGCGTGATGCCCGGCCATTGGTCTTCAGCTCCAGCTGATTGGCGGTGCGGAAATCCAGAAGCCAGGTGGTGAGCTGGCCTGCCTCAATGAGTTTCAAGACCTCAGACGATTGTCCTTCCGCATCGAAGGGACGCGAGCGCGAGCCTCGGGCCAACAGCGGATCGTCAATGATGGTAATATGGTCTGAGAAGACCGGCTCACCCAATTTATCCTTCAGGAACGACGTGCCGCGGGCGATGGCGCTTCCGGAAATGGCGCTGGCAAGATTGCTTAAGAGCTGTGAGGCGACCCGTGGATGATAAACAACGGGAACCTGCTGGGTCGGCATCTTGCGCCCGCCTAAGCGCTTTACGGTCCGCTCACCGGCGGTGGCTCCCACCTCCTTGGCGCTTTTAAGATCGGAATGGTGAACCTTGGAGCTGAATTCGTAATCGCGCTCCATGGCCGTGCCTTCCCCGGCCAGGACGGCACAGGACAAAGAATGGCTGGAGCGGCGATACGCGCCGGAAAAGCCATTTGAGGCCGCGAGCACCACACCGGTGACCCCATGGCTCGCGGAAGCCCCAATGGAATTGCTCACGCCCTTTACCGCAAGGGCCGCCTCCTCGGCCTCGCCCGCCTTTTCGCGCAGCTGATCAGTTGAGGGCGCAAACTCATCGAAAAGATCAAGATCGCCGGCGAAGGCGTCCCCGCCCGTTTCGCCCGGCAATCCTGCATGGGGATCTGGCGGGGCCGCTTTGGCCATGGCAACCGCTGTGGCAGCGGTTTCCTTGAGGCTGCCCTCGCTGAAGTCGGAGGTCGAGACAATGGCTTGAGATTGGCCCACAAAGACCCTGAGGCCCATCTCGACGTCTTCTGAGCGCTCCACATCTTCCACGGCTCCTAGGCGAACCGTGGAGGACACAGACAGGCTTTCGCCCAAGATCACATCGGCTGCATCGGCGCCCTCCGCCGCAGCGCGGCTCAGGCACTGATCAGCAATGTTCAGCAGGTGGGAATCGTCATAGGTACTCATTGCCGCCTATCTAGGACGCCTTCAGCAGCGCATCAACCGTGAAAGCGGCAAATATGATCAGTCCCAGATCGCGGTTTGACTTAAACAGCTTCAGGCACAGGTCCGGATTGTCGATGTTAAGCGCGCGCAACTGCCAGATCGCATGGCCGCCTGCGATCAGAAGTCCAACATAGAAGATCGGTCCTGCGCCCGCCAAAAAGGCCGCCGCCGCAATGCAAACGAATGCACCAGAGAAGAACCAGATGAGCCAGATGCCGGTTTGCTCGCCAAACTTCAGTGCGGTGGACTTAAGGCCGATGAGAACATCATCTTCCTTGTCCTGGTGCGCATAAATGGTGTCATAGGCCAAGGTCCACAGAATGCCGCCAATATAGAGCAGCACGGGCGCCCAGCTGAGTTCGCCCAGAACGGCCGCCCAACCCATAAAGGCACCCCAATTGAAAGCAAGGCCCAACACAAACTGCGGCCAGTAGGTAATGCGTTTCATGAACGGATAGGCCGCCACCACCGCAAGGGACCCCAGGCCCACCATAATGGCGAACATGTTGAACTGCAGCAGCACCAACAGCCCGGTGAGCGACTGCGCCACCAGAAAGATCCAGGCTTGCGTGACACTCACCTGGCCTGCGGGGATGGGACGTGACCGCGACCGGGCGACCTGAGCATCATAGTCTCGGTCCACAATGTCGTTGTAGGTGCAGCCCGCTCCGCGCATGGCGGTGGCGCCGATGGCAAACAAGATGAGGAACCAAACCGAAGGCATGCCGCCACCGGCAGCGCCTGTGGCCATGGCCGTGGACCACCAACAGGGCAAGAGCAGCAACCATGTGCCGATGGGCCGGTCGAACCTGGAAAGCCGGGCATAGGGCCGTGTTGGGCGCGGCAGGAAACGCTCCACCCAATCGTGAGCGCGGTCCGCAACAGTGATATCTCCGGTGGGCTTAAACATCTCGGCCCAAACCTAACGTATTCTCAGCGTCACAACCAGGGATGGGATGACACAGGCAACAGGGCGCGCTAACACCATCGGCGATGAGCGATGATGTATACAAAACTCCGCGCCTTTACACGGATCAACCCCTTTCCGCAGGCCTTGAGGTGGCGCTGGAGAAGGCCCAGAGCCACTATCTGGGCAACGTGATGCGTCTTAAGCCCGGGGGTCAGGTGCGCCTGTTCAACGGTAAGGACGGCGAATGGCTCTGCTCAGTTCAGAGCTTGAGTAAGCGTGGCGGGACGCTCAGAGCAGAGCGCCAGACGCGAGAACAGAGCGCACCCGCCGACATTGAATACCACTTTGCGCCGCTTAAACATGCCAGGCTCGACTATATGGTGCAGAAGGCGAGTGAGCTGGGCGCCACTCTGCTCCAACCCGTTCTCACCGAACGTACCAATGTGGCGCGTGTGAAGCTGGAGCGGATGCGTGCCAATGCGATTGAGGCTGCCGAGCAGTGCAATCTGCTCAGCATACCTGAGGTGTGTGAGCCGATCCGCTTTGACGCACTGCTGGACGGCTGGGATCCGGAACGCCGCCTGATCTTCTGTGATGAAGCTGCTGAGGTGGCCTCGCCTTTGGCTGTTCTGCAGGCGCTGCCGCCCGGTCCGGCAGCCGTCTTGATTGGTCCGGAGGGAGGCTTCAGCCCTCAGGAGCGTCAAACGCTTCTCGGTCTGCCCTTTGTGGTCGCCATATCGCTGGGCCCGCGGGTGATGAGGGCCGATACGGCCGGCACGGCCGCCCTTGCGCTTGTGCAATCGGTGCTCGGAGATTGGCGCTAACCGAATTGCCCCTTGCCCGCAAAGCTATTCACGGGTACAGCACTTCGGCTCCGGTTCGCCGGATCATTTTGTACCCGCGTGCCTAGCCCATCTGCACATTGGTTTGAAGTTGTGAGCATCCCCTCCCCCGATACCCCGAAATCGCGAAAGCCGATTGAGAGCTTCGATGAGCTCGTAGCCGATATTGAGGCTGGCTGTAAGCCGGCAGAAGACTGGCGCATCGGCACTGAGCACGAGAAATTTGGTTTTCACACCGAGGACTTTTCGCCGATCCCTTACGAAGGAGATCGTGGCGTGCAGGCCATGCTGTTGGGCATGCAAGAGCGTTTCGGCTGGGACCCGGTGATGGAGGGTGAGAACATTATTGGCCTCAGCGATCCGGTGAGCCATGGTAACGTCTCGCTCGAACCGGGCGGGCAGTTTGAGCTGTCCGGCGCCGCGCTGAAGCACCTGCACCAGACCTGCAGCGAGGTGAACGGTCACCTCAAACAAGTGCGCGAGGTCGACGAAGACCTGGGCATAGGGTTCCTGGGCTTGGGCTTTTCGCCTAAGTGGACGTTTGAGGAAACGCCGATCATGCCCAAGGGCCGCTACAAGATCATGCGGGCCTACATGGCGAAGAAGGGCAATCTGGGGCGCGATATGATGTTCCGCTCCTGCACGGTTCAGGTCAATCTGGACTTTGCCTCAGAGGCTGATGCGGTCAAAAAAATGCGGGTTTCCCTGGCGCTTCAGCCGATTGCAACCGCACTTTTTGCCAACTCGCCCTTTAAGGAAGGCAAGCCCAACGGCTTCTTGAGTTACAGGTCCCACATCTGGACCGATACCGATCCGGACCGCACGGGCATG
>JBCDIP010000425.1:0-3766 GCA_038748855.1 Pseudomonadota bacterium | reverse complement strand
CGGCTGCCGCCTGTGGGTTCGGCCGGTCAAGCCGCCTCTCTGGTGGGCGGGCGTTTGTGCTGGCTTCTGGAGCGGCGGCTGGCGTCGCTGAGCTATGAGAGCCAGGACGGCTCCATGGTGCTGTACATCATGAATGCAGACGGCATCGCGGTTCCCGAAGGACGCAGCGAACCGGCGCTGGGGGAGAATGTGTCGTGGCACCGCTCAGACAATCACACCAGCTTGGTGTGGCGCTCTGACGCCCTGCTCTACGTGATGGTGAGCCAGTTCGAAGTGCGCCGCCTGATGGCCGAGGCGCGCGCTCTGGTGGGCTGAAGGCCAGACGTTTCCAACCTGAACTTAGGAGTAGAATTCAGATGAAATCCATGGGACGCAGAGGTTTTCTCATTGCTGGAGGCACCGTATTGGCCGGGGGCGCGGCCGCATTTGCCCTTCTGGAACCGGCCGTAAGCGGCCCAGGTACGGCCACCTCTTCAGACGCCGGCACGTTGGCCGCCCTTGGCAAAGAGCCTCCGCACGGCGAGAAGTGGATCGGTGCTAAAGACGCGCCCGTCACCGTTTATGAGTTTGCCTCAGCCACCTGCCCTCATTGCGCCAACTTCCACAAGGCCACCTACCCGGCCTTGAAGAAAGAGTTCATCGATACCGGCAAGATCAAGTTCGTGCTGCGCGAGTTTCCTTTGGACGATCTGTCTTTGGCCGCGTTCATGGTGGCCCGCTGCGCGCCGGAGGGGCGGTACTTTGATATGATCGACGTGTTGTTTGAGCGTCAAAGAGTATGGACCGGGCATGACCCGCGCGGCGAGCTGTTCAAGATCGCCCGCCAGGCCGGCGCCACGGAAGAAAGCTTTGAAAAGTGCCTGTCAGACGAGAAGGTGGCCCGGGGTATCCTGGCTGTGCGCGAGCATGCGCAGACCGTCCTGGGTGTCAGCTCTACGCCTACGTTCTTCATCAACGAGATGAAGCTCACCGGTAATCATCCCATCTCCAGCTTCAAGAAGCATATTGAGCACTTCGCTGAGAACCAGTCGAGCTAAGGCTGGGTGCTCATCATCACACACCTCTGCGTCCCTGCGAAAGCGGGGACCTTCTCTGCCAAGGGATAGATTTGAGCTATGGGCCCTCGCGTTCGCAAGGGCGCGAGGGGTGAGGTGACCCCTACCCGGACACCTTCGCAGACAGATCCACATGTTTGCGGAACATCATTTCCAGATAGTCTTTGTGGCTGGGCCCTTGCAGGACCTGGCGCCGTTGGCCTTTGCCGTCGAACAAGAGCAGGGTCACATGCCCGACCTGATTGGCTCTGGCCAGTGCCCGGCCCTTATCGGTGCGGATGTTCGCGACCACATATTGCAACTCATCGCTGTCAAACGCCTTCAGCGCTTTGCGGGTTTCTCTTTGGAGGGCGATGCAGCGGGAACATTGCGGGTCGTGGATCTGCACGACCGTTGGCGGTCCATTGCCGATCTTGGTGAGATCCTGCTCGGCGATCGTGGCCGTCACCTCGTCCACCAAGTACCAACCGCCGCCGGCGGCCAGCGCAGCCACAATGCCCCAATTGCGCACCAGGCCCAGGACATTGCGTCGGCTGACATCGGCAGATTTCTGTACCTGCTGGTTTGCCTGCCGGCTGGACTTCTTGGAGTGTTGCCGGCGCTTTGTCTTTTGCTGTTTCATCGTGCTCCCTCGCCTTACCACAAGATCTGGCGCTGAGCCGTTCATCGGCATGGCACCTAATGATCACTACGATTGAGCAGGTGAAAAGTTCCCGATAAGGTTTGGATGATGGAGGGCGAGGCTGGCACAAGCCACGTTGCGACCACTTTTGCTTGGCACGGAGCTTTGCATGAACCGGATGCTCAGAGGCTTTGCCTTAGCTCTCACACTTTGCTGTCTGCAGCCACAGACCTCAGCGGCTGCGGAGCTTCATTTCAAGCCGGCAACATGGGCAGAATGGAACGCGAGACTGACACCGCGCTTTCCAGACAAGACTTGGCAAAAGTTCGCCAGGCCCGAAGAGGCCGGCTGGTCGAGCGAGAAGCTGGATGAGGTGCGTGCCCTCGCGCGATCCTTCGGCTCGGCTGCCGTAATGATCGTGCTTGATGGCGTGGTGGTGGCAGAGTGGGGCGAGGTGGAGCGGCGCTTCCTCAACCATTCCATCCGAAAAAGCCTTTTAAGCGCACTCTATGGCATTGCCGTTGACCGTGGGCAGCTCAGCTTAAATGAAACGCTCGGCGCCCTCAAAATCGATGACAACACGCCCCTCACCCTTGAAGAGAAAACGGCAACGATTGCCGATCTGCTTAAATCCCGCTCTGGGGTCTTCCTGCCAGCCGCCTACGAGACGGACGACATGAGGAAGAAGCGCCCTCAGCGCGGCAGCCATAAGCCAGGAAGCTTTTGGCTCTACAACAACTGGGACTTCAATGCCCTCGCGACCATCTACAACCGGAAGACAAAGAGCGATCTGTTCAAGGACTTCAAGACCCAGATCGCAGATCCCTTACAGATGCGGGACTTCGCCCTGCGGCACACCTACTACCACCTGGAAGCCAAGCACTCGCGTCATCCCGCCTATCCTTTTCGTATGTCGGCGCGCGATCTGGCGCGGTTTGGCCTTTTGTATCTGAACGAAGGAACCTGGAAGGACACGCGCATAGTCTCAGCCGACTGGGTGCGCGAGAGCACCGCGTCCTACTCCCGGTCTGAACGCGTGTGGCGCGGCTATGGATATATGTGGTGGCGTTATCTGGGCGAACTGGCCGCCCTTGGGGCGTATGAAGCGTCCGGGGCCGGCGGGCACCGGATCATCGTTGTGCCCGGCGCGCGCCTGGTGGTGGTGCACAGGGTCAACACCTATGTGGGTAAAAAGGTGAGCGGAGGCAGGATCCGCCGATTGCTGAAAGCCATAGTGCAGGCACGCACAGGGCCGGTGCGAGCGGACGCTGCAATCGTTGAAAGAGAGCAACGTCCCGTCGCTGACGAGGCCACGCCATCCCCTGCAGACGTTGAATCGTTACTCGGCCGGTATCAGGGTCCGCGCTTTCAGTTGAACATCGCGCGGCGCACCGGTGGGCTTCAAGCAACGGTACCAACCTACGGCACATTCTACCTCATCAAGAACGGCCCACGGGATTACGTGATCGAAGACACACTGTTCCGCTTGTCGTTCGACGGGAGTGGAGACGCTCCAGCGGGTGGCCTCACCGTCACTTTCCCGCATGACAAACCGGCTAAGCTGACCCGAAAGCCTTAGCCCTTACGTGCCAACTGCGTAGGGGCAGAACTGGATGTACTCAAGATTGACCCCCAGCCCGCTCAGCGTGATGATCCCCAGGTTGGGCGCCTCTTCTGCCGGGGTAAAACTGTCCCAATCCCAAGCAGGAACCGGCGCCGGCGCCTGATAGAGAACCGAGCGCATGGTGGCAAACGGAGTGCCCTTCGCCGTGCCCGTAATGGGCCGGTGCACATGGCCGATGAAGAGATACTTCACGTTGCCATGAGCGGCCACCAAGTCCAGAAACGCATCGCCCTCATCAAGCCTGTCCATATCCTGCATGGGCAGTCCGAGCAGCATGGGCGGGTGGTGCATGAACACATAGACCGGCCCGGAGCCGGCCGCGCTCAGCTGCTGTTCAAGCCAGGCCAAACGCTCTGCGCACAGCTCGCCGGCGGGCGTGCCGATCTTGTGGGTGTCCAGGCACAGGATCAGACCTTCCGGGGTCGGCACCGCATACTGGATGAAGCCGTCCATGCAGCCGTCCGG
>JBCDIP010000424.1:0-3767 GCA_038748855.1 Pseudomonadota bacterium | reverse complement strand
CAAATCTTCAAGTTTGCTGATCCGCTGCGAGTTTTGAGAGCTCGCGGCGGATTTTGCTTATCTGGGCGTCTGTTTTGTCCAGTTCGCTCTGAGTGAGCTTGACGTTCTCGTCTAAAAGCCCGCGTTGGCGTTCCAGATCCAGGTCTCGGCCACCAAGGCGTTCAAGACGATCACCAACGCGCCGGCCCGTGTGGCGAAACTCCGACAGGGCTTCGGCCAGCTGCGTGCGGGTCTTTTCAGCCGTTTCCAAAAGCTGCTCGAGCCTGATGCGCGATGCACCAGGCTCAAGAGTGTCGTCAGGCATCAGGCTTCGGCTTCTTCATCCCAGCCTGACACGGCTTTCACTTCCATGAAGTCTTCCAGACCCCAGGTGCCGCCCTCGCGGCCATTGCCGGACTGTTTGTAGCCGCCAAAGGGGCTGCCGGAGGCCCGTTGGGCGCCGTTGAGCTGGACCATGCCGGAGCGCAGCTTGCGGGCCACCTTCTGGACGCGGCTCTGATCGCCGCCTTGCACGTAAGCCGTGAGGCCATAGGCGGTGTCGTTGGCGATCTCGATGGCTTCTTCTTCAGTGTCAAACGGGATGATGGAGAGCACCGGCCCGAAGATCTCCTCGCGGGCAATCGTCATCTCATTGTTCACGTCGGCAAAGACGGTGGGCCGGGCATAGTAGCCGCGGTTCAGCCCATCCGGGCGGCCAGGGCCGCCGGCCACGAGCCGTGCGCCTTCGTCGATGCCGGCCTGGATCAGGCGTTGCACCTTGTCGTACTGCATCTCGGAGACCAGCGGACCGATGTGGCGGCCTTCTTCAGCCGGATCGCCCACCTCTGTCTTCTCTGCCGTGGCAGCAGCCACTTCCACCGCTTTGTCATAAACGGAACGCTCCACCAGCATGCGGGTGGGGGCGTTGCACGACTGGCCGGTGTTGTTGAAGCAATGAATGGCGCCACGCTTGACCGCCTTTTCGGTGTCGGCGTCTGCGAAGATGATGTTGGGGCCTTTGCCGCCCAGCTCCAGGGTGACGCGCTTGACCGTGTCAGCTGCGCCCTTGGTCACCGCGATGCCGCCGCGGGCGGAGCCGGTGAAGGACATCATGTCGATGTCCGGATGGGCGGACATGGCTTCACCCACGGTGGGGCCGTCACCGTTCACCAGGTTGAAGACACCAGCGGGGAAACCGGCCTCGTCGATCATCTCGGCGAACAAAAGGCCAGACAGCGGGGCGATCTCAGATGGCTTCAAGAGAACCGTGCACCCTGACCCGATGGCCGGGATGACCTTCAGGGCGATCTGATTCATGGGCCAGTTCCACGGGGTGATGAGCCCGCAGACGCCGATTGGTTCGTGAATGATGTGCTCTTCCGTGACGCCCTCCCGTAGAGGGTGTTCGTAAACGAACGTTTTGAGGGTCTTGATGAACGCTTTGATGTGGCCCAGACCGGCTGCGGCTTGCGCGCTGGTGGACAAGGTGGTGGGCGCGCCCATTTCGCTGGTGATGGCCGCGGCCATCTCGCTCATGCGGGCGGCATAGATCTCGGCCAGCTTTTCAATGTAACCCAGGCGCTCTTCAGGAGAGGTTTCGCTCCAGGCGGTGAATGCTTTGCGGGCCGCTGCCACGGCCTTGTCCACATCGGCCTTGGTGCCGAGGGAGATGACGGCACACGGCTCTTCGTTGGCCGGGTTGATCACGTCGAAATCGTTTGCGGTGATGGGCGCAACCCAGGCGCCGTCAATGTAGAAGTCTGTTTTTCTGAGCATGGAATACCTCGTGAGATTGCTGCAGGCATAGGTGGTTTCCGCCCGGCTGAATACAAGGTGTTTCCCTCGAACTCAAGCCAATGCCGAAAGCGAACGCGAAGACTGGATCACGCAGCTGGATTGAGCAACCGCGCGGGGCGCGGGCCAGCTATGCGCTGGATGAATAGGTTCAGGCCTTCGAGGCGCCGGGGCTCACCACATCTATGAGCGTGATTTCCGGCGGCACACCAAAGCGGACCGGAAGGATGGAGTTGCCCAAACCGCCGGAAACCACCAGATTGCGCGGCTTCGCACCGGCGGAACGCCGGGTCTCCACAACGTGTCCATAGGCATAGCGGTTGCCATATCTGGACGGGACCACCGGAGAGTAGCCCAAAAGGCGCACCTGGCCGCCATGGGTGTGGCCGGCGAGGGTGAGACAAACTTGGTCCGGCACCTGCGGGAATATGTCCGGTTCGTGGGCAAGCAAGATCACCGGGGCTCCGTCGTTTGCTTTGGAAAGGGTGCCGGCCAGATCATCGATCCCGCGGAATATGCGCCGGCCCGATCGGTTGCGGCGGATCAGAGCCAGTTGATCGCCGAGCCCGGCGAGCCAGAACCGATGGGCTTTGTGGCTGAGTGGGGTGGCTTCGTTCTCGTAGACCGTGATGCCAACCTTCTCCAACGCGCGCTGTCCGATGGTGGGCCCTCGCCCGCGGCGCTGGGCGGATCTGTCATCCCACCAGTCGTGATTTCCCATGACGGCATGAACGCCGAGCGGTGCCTTCAGGCCGGAGAGGGCGCCTGACCATTCTGGAGAATGCACCTGGTCACTCACCCAGCGATGGCCAGTTGCGTAGTCGCCCAGAAGGACCGTCAGATCCGGCTGCAATTGGTTGGTCTGCGCGACAATGCATTCGATCCGGTCTGGCGTCATCCAGGGACGGCATGCGTGCAGATCGGCGAGGGCGGCAATTCTGGTGCGCTGGCCGGTGGGCCATGTGTCCACAGGCACTGTGTAGCGTGCCACGCGCAGTCTGAGCGGTTCAATGCCAAAGCCATAGCCGGCCAGCGCCAATCCTCCGGCAGAGGTGAGGCCGAGTGTTTTGAGTACGGTGCGCCGTGTGATCATGCTTTAAAGCCCTCTCTTGTATGCTCTTGGGCAAGCAGCTTTAAGGCACCGTTTTGCGGAGCTTATGGGCGATTTCTGCAGATTTTGTGCAGACGAGGCTATTTGCGTTTGAAGAACAGCAGGAACGGCGTGGTTGCGGCGGTTAGGATGGCAACGATCATGAAGCTGTTGTTGTAGGCGATCATGGCCGCCTGCCGGGCGATCTCCGAACTGAGTGCCGTTAGTCCTTCTAAGCTGCTGAGAGACCAGCCTCCTCGGAGTGTTGTGTAGCGCCAGAGTTCGTTGAACGGGTTCACATGTTCGGTGAGGAGCGCATTGTTGATCTGGCTGTGGCGGGTGTGGAGCCCGATGATCAGAGCGGTTCCGATGGCATTGCCGATATCATAGGTCAGATAGAACATGGCAAAGCCCTGGTTCTGAAGCGAGCCTTCCAGCTTTGACAGAACAAGCCTGTTTAGCGGCGCCCACAGGAAGCTGGTGCCGATGCCTTGCAGGAAGTTGGTCCACATGACCTCGAACGGCAGCACTTCCGGCGTCCAATAGGCCATGCGCCAGGAGGGGATCAGCGTGCATACAAGGCCTAAGATGATGATGGGGCGAGGATCTATCCGCTCCTTGATCTGCGTCATGATGATGAGGCCGGCAATGGATCCAAAACCGCGCACGAAGAGAAGCTCGCCGATCTCGATGGCGGGATAACCGGCGATCTGCTGAAGCATAAGCGGCAGCAGCAACAGAGGCAGGAAGATCACCGCACCCATGATGAAGACCACAATCATTCCAAGCACGAAGTTGCGATCGGTGAGCAGTTTGCGATCCACGAATGTGTTCTTGGCGGTGAAGGTGTGGGCGAAGAAGATATACAAAAGGAGCAGCGAGAAGAACGTGCCGACGATGATCT
>JBCDIP010000423.1:0-3769 GCA_038748855.1 Pseudomonadota bacterium | reverse complement strand
GCGGCATATTTGATCATCTCAGCGGTCTCAAAGCCGGTGAACATGATCCGGTCCGCCTCAAGCTTCATTGGTGCATAGAGTGTGCGCAGGCTCTTAGCGGCGCGGGCATCTTCGACGCCGACCACAACCCGGTCCGGTTTGAAGAAATCGTCGATAGCTGACCCTTCGCGCAAGAACTCCGGATTGGAGGCCATGGCATAATCTGCCTCAGGGTTGGCCTCAGAGATGATCTTGGCCAGCCGGCGGGCGGTGCCCACGGGCACGGTAGATTTGGTGACGACCACGGTAAAGCCTTGAAGGGCACCGGCAACGGTCTTGGCCGCAGCGTCGACCCAGGACATGTCCACGGCACCAGAATCGGGCGCTGACGGCGTTCCCACGGCGATGAACACCACGTCAGCATTGGCCACGGCGGCGGCCATATCCGTGGTGAAGCTTAAGCGGCCCGCCTCATTGTTTCTGGCTACGAGCTCATCAAGGCCAGGTTCATAGATGGGAATATCCAGCGCGTTGAGCCGGTGGATCTTGCTTTCGTCGATATCCACGCATGTTACTGGAAAGCCGAAATCACTCAGACAGGTGCCGGTCACCAAACCAACATATCCCGTGCCAATTATTGTTATGTTCATGTGATACGTCCCGATTACGTTTAGGTTTCGTTAAGCAAGTGCTGTGCCACTTTTGTGGTGTTTTGAGCGCGGATTACAGGGGATTAAACGGCGTTCCTGTGCATCACACCGAGGAACGGTGTTGCGGCGATAATCTTCAGATCCAGCCAGAGCGACCAGTTGTTGATGTACTCAAGATCGTGCTGAACCCGACTTTGCATGAGGCCCGGCTTGTCGGTTGGGCCCCGGTGACCATGAATCTGCGCCCAGCCGGTGATGCCCGGCTTCACCTTGTGGCGGCTCGAATAGATCTCCAGCTCGCCGGCATATTGATCATCCAAACTCAGCGGATGGGGCCTTGGTCCCACCAAGGACATATCTCCCCGCAATACGTTCAACAATTGCGGCAACTCATCAATGCTGGTCTTGCGCAGAAATGCTCCCACGCGGGTCACGCGCGCATCTTTGCGGGAAGCTTGCACGGCGCGGGCGCCGTCCTCCATGACACTCATGCTGCGTAACTTGAAGATTTTGAAGATCTTGCGGTTCAGACCGTGCCGCCGCTGGGTGAAGAGGACGGGGCCGGACGAATCTAGCTTGATGGCAAGGGCAGCCAGCGCCAGAACCGGCGTCAGGATCAACAGACCGGCGGAGGCCAGGACGATATCGACGCCCCGCTTGGCCAGGAGACCCCATCCGCTGATCGGCGCTGATTGAACATCAAACAGGGCAAGCGCCGGCTGCTGTGCGCCTGGCAGAGGGGCGCTCAATGGCAGGGCGATCTGCACTGCGCAAGGAACGTGATGCAGTTCGCCCAGCATATGTCTTGTGCGTGCGCTGGAGGGATCGTCAGTGGCAATCACAATGCGGTCGAACGCGCCCTCTCTGGCGCTGTCCAAAACAGAGTGCAGTTGCGACGAGCCGCTAAACACACCCGTCAGCTCAACAAACTTGATGTGCTGCTCCAGGGCTTCGATGACCGCCTGGGCGGCATCGGAAGAGCCGATTACGGCAACGGAGTGCTGAACAGCTCCGCCTTTGATCAAGCGGTTGCAGAGCCAGCCGGCAGCACCGCGCAGTGCGGTGAGGCCGATCAGAGCGGTGACGAGCCAAGCCAGCAGCCAAAAGCCGGAAAACGGCTCGCCGGGGTGAAATCCAAAATCCGCGACCAGAGCAAGACCGAAGGCCGCGCCCACATAACCCATCACGCGGGGAAACGCGCTAGGAAAGGCCGCAAGCCGCTGAAATCCATAAAGGCCGTTTGCTTGCAACAGGGCCGCAGCGCCCGCCGGCACCAGCATATAGAGCATCGCTTGAGGGTGCAGTTGGGTCCAGATCGTGAGCGCGGTGTCGCCCCAGAGGTAAGCTGCCAAGATCCCAAGGAGCGAGATCAAGCAGATCTCTGCCAGAAAGAAGAGATCGCTCACGAGAGTATCGAACTTAAGAGCGGCAAGCGCCTGCAAGGGGCGCTTCGGCGCGCGCGCCACAGGCTCGTGGTGTTCTGGCTCGTGCTCGGCCCAACCGGCGTCCTGCACATCGCGCAATGACGTCTCGCCTACTGCATCCATCAAAGCACACCCCTTCTTCCGCGATAACTGCGTGGCTCTGCGGCGCCACATGTCTCAAAACAACGCGCCGCATGAACCTGTGGACGGACAGGAGCAATCGCCGTGCCGATCTGCGGTTCGCTGCAGATGATCATCAAAACGTCGCACCCATCTGATTCGCTCGCACTGGACTCGCGCTTGCATATGAAGGCGCAACTGATCTCCTTGCAGGGCTGGTCGCGTACCAATTGGGCACATCCCACCGGAGCGCGGCGCAAGGGGCGACAAACGAGGTAACTTGATGAAACATTGGCGTTATATGCTGTGTGCACCCGGCATGAGCGCAAACGAGGAAGCGGCCGCGCTGGACTGTTTGAGATCCGGCGGGCTGGCGTCATGGGCGCATGTGGAGGCCTACGAAAAGGCCTTCGCGCGTGTGCACCGCACCCGGCACGCCATCGCTGTGGCCAATGGAACCGCAGCGATCCACCTGGCGCTTTTGGCTGCCGGCGCAGGGTCTTCACCGGACGATGAGGTGATCCAACCGTCCCTCAATCTCGTGGGCACAGCCAACATGACCGTTGCTGCAGGGGCACGGCCAGCATTCGCCGACATTGTGGCCCTGAACGAACCCACCATAGATCCGGAAGATGTGGCTCGCCTGATCGGGCCCAACACGCGGGCGGTGGTGGCCCTGCATTATGGAGGCTATCCGGCGCGCATGGCCGATCTGCAGGCCCTCTGCAGGGCGCACAAGGTGATGCTGATCGAGGATGCGAGCCTCGGGCCGGGCTACGTGGCGCCGGATTTAAACCACCGGGCGCTTGGAACACTTGGCGATATTGGCTGCTACTCGGTGTGCACCAACAACACCCTCAACAGCGGTGAGGGTGGCATGGTGGTCACTGATGATGACGCCTTGGCGGCGCGCATGCGTGCTCTGCTGGAGACGGATACGGGCACGCTCGGTCCCGATTGCGGCTCAGGGCGCATCCTTGCAAGCCACATCATGGCACACGGGTTCAGTTACCGGATGGATCCTCTCCGCGCGGCCCTGGGCCTGGCCCAGCTGGAAACCGCAGCTGCAGCCATGGAGATGCGTCAAAGGCGGGCGCAGGCCTATGCAAATGTGGTGGAGAGCTTTTGCGATGGCATGATCGACCATGTGTTCGGTTGGGCCCCGCGCGAAGGAGCCGCTTTGCTCGCCGCCATCTTGGTTGAGCCTCATCTCCGCGATGGTCTGCGCACATTTCTGGCGGAAAAGAGGATCCAGACCAGCCGGCATTATCCGCCGGTGCACTGCTTTGATGCATTTACCGAGAGCCGCTCGGAAGGCTTGCCGAGAACGCTGGAGTTTGCCGAGAGGGTTATTACCCTGCCCCTTCATGCTGAGTTGCCGGCCATGGCGCCAGAGCACATTATTCGCTTCTGCACCACGTTTCTGAGCCGGGAAACCGCCTCAGCGGCCCTGCAAGCGGGGGCCTAACTGGCCACCAGGGCTTCATTCTGCGCGCCCAGCCACTCCGCAATCTTTTCTTTCAGCATGGCTGGGCTGACCGGTTTGGCCAGATAGTCGTCCATACCGCCTTCCAGGCATTTTTCGCGGTCGCCGCG
>JBCDIP010000422.1:0-3773 GCA_038748855.1 Pseudomonadota bacterium | reverse complement strand
TGGGGCCAGGGCATGAAGGCCATGATCCGCGATGGCCTGGGGTCCAGACTGAGCTTTGACGAAATCTATGGCTTGCACAATATGCCGGGTCTACCGGTGGGCGCGTTTGCGATCCGCCCCGGGCCTTTCATGGGCGCTGAGGACGGGTTTCAAATCGTTGTCCATGGCGCCGGGGGCCATGCCTCGCGTCCGCACGAATGCCGCGATGCCATCGTGTGCGCGTGCGCGATCGTGAACGAGCTCCAAACCATCGTCTCGCGAACCATCGATCCAGCAGAGCTTGCCGTGGTCTCGGTCACCTCAATCCAGGGCGACAACGTCAAAAACGCTATATCCAGCGAAGCCCGGATTGAGGGCGACTGCCGACATTTCGACGATGCGGTGAGTGAGCGCATTGAAACGACCATGCGCCGCATCGCGCACGGTGTGGCCGCTGCGCACGACTGCAATGTTGATATCACCTATGAGCGCGTCTTTGTTCCACTGGTCAACGACCTGGAGGCAACAGAACATAGCCTGAGCGCAGCAGAGACGGTGTTCGGCGCAGAGAACATTAACGGTGACGCTGCAGCCATGAGAGCGTCTGAAGACTTCGCTCAGGCGCTCAAGCTCGCGCCGGGCGCATTTGCCACCATCGGCAATGGGGACAGTGCACCGCTTCACAGTCCAGAGTTTGACTTCAATGACGAGGCGCTGGTGCCCGGCGTGAAATGGTTCGTTGAAGTGGTGCGAAACCGCTTACCCGCCTGAGCGCGAGTTCACCGCCTATTGCAGTGCTTCGCGCATCTTCCAGAACCGGCGTGGTGAGATCGCTCGGCGGTAAACCCGCGTTTCATAGTGCAGGTGCGCGCCCGTGCTGCGGCCCGTGTTGCCCAAGGAGCCAATCTGTTGGCCGCGCTTCACCCGCTGGCCGGGCTTCACCTTGATGCGGCTCAAATGGGCATAACGTGTGGCGATACCATGGGGGTGGCGGATCTCGACCATCCGTCCGTAAGCGCCCTGCCAGCTGGCCTTGGTCACGACCCCTTCTGCTGTGGCGCGGATTGGGTGGCCGTAAGGGGCCGCAAAATCAATGCCCGCGTGCATTGCCCGCACTTTGCGGAACGGGTCACGCCGGAAACCAAATCCGCTGGTGATCCGGAATGCGCCATGCATGGGATACGCCAGAGGCATGCGCTTCATGGAATGGGCAAGTTTGTCGTAGGTGGCAATCTTGCGTCCGATGTCCAACAGCTTGTTGCCCACCACATCATCATTGAACTCAGGGTCTTTGGGATTGATGAACGGACCGCCAATATTCTCCGAGCGGTAACGGGAATTGCGTGCCACCGTTTTCGGGTTGAGACCTATCCGCCGGATGGCTTTGCTGGCCGTTTGGATCCGCCGGTCGCTCATCCGGTCAATCTCATCAAGCAGCTCAAGCTGGCGCTGATTCATGGCCGCAAACATCTGGTCAAGCTCAGACAACGGCTCACGCGCATCGTCGTGGGTTTTAAAGGGCTTGGTGTACTTTGTGCGGAAATGGGTTGAGCTGATAGAGGACTGGCGCTCCTCTTCCAATGAGCCGTTGGTGAGGTCTGGCTGTTTCTCGATCTCCAGATCGCCTTTGCCGCCAGGACCAGTGTCCCCTGTGTAGGGCTCAATCAGGCTGTCCAGCGGCCCTTCGTTGGTTTCCACTAACGGGGCACGGTCAGGCAGGATGCCGGTGTCCTCATTGGGTTCGTTCATGACCCGGGCGGGCATCCAGCCCTGCTTGAAAAAGGTTTCAATGCGCTGTTGGCGCTCGATCACCGCATCCAGGTTTGATTTCAGCTCGTCCACCTTGCTCAGATACTGCTCCTGGTCGAGCAATAGGCGGGCATTCATGCCATCGAGCGCTGTGCGCATGGCAGCCAGCCGGTCTTCATAGGTGATTCGCACATATTGCGACTTGCGTTCCTTCAGGGCGATCAGCTGATCCTTGAACGCAACGTTCACTGTGGCGTAGGCCAGCCAGAACAAACCTACGGCAAAAATGACTGTGAAGGAGATCTGCAGCCAGGGGCGCAAAGTGATGAATTGCACCTGGCCATCGCTGCGCAAATAGACCTGGCGTTCGCGGAAAACGTGGGCAAGCCAGCGCCAAAAGGCGTTGCGCTTCGGCGCTTCGTCCTCAAGCAGCCCGTAATCGTCAGTCCCATCAAAGTCTTCGTCTAGCCGCATGGACGCCGGTATTCTTTATTGCAGCTTGCACACAGTGAGCCCATGGTGAGAGCCAAACTCCGACCGGATAACATGTCTGAGAATCTCCACCATCGGCCCAATAATCCCCACCCAGATGTTATAAACGCGCCGGGTGCACATGTCACGCCTGATTGTCATACAAAATGAAGGAAAACAGCCGTCTCAGCCCGGTTTACAACAGCTGAGACACCTGAGTGCGGATCAGATCGCCCACCTTGTCTTCTGACGCGGACTTATCCCACGGCAATTTCAACGGATCCCATTTTCCAGACTGCTTGTTGCCAATGTTTTTCTGCACCTCGCCATGGCCCAGAACAGTTTGCGGCGTCACGGCAATATTGTAGGCGCGGCACAAATCGGCCACGGCGGCCATCATTGTGTCCCATTGCACTTTGGTCATGGGAGAGGGCCCCTGAGTGAACGGCGATTCTTTGGCCCCGCGCATACTGCAGGCCGAGATGCCGATCGAACCGGTGTTGGTGCCGCGGGTGTGGGCCGCATAGCCACCGCGCACCGGATTTTCATTCGCCTGGATCGAAAACTTGCCCAGCACCAGGTTGCCGTCACCTTCCACCAGGATGTGATAGTGGTGGCGATCAAGACCCGACGCCTTATGGCCGCCGGCGGTCCAGTGCAGGATGATCCGCTTCATGTTGGCAGGCGGCTTCCAGGTGTCCGGCAGAGTTTTTGCGGACTGGGGTCCCGTGACCAACTCACCAGGCAGCTTTTGTGCGCCGGGCAAGCGCGTACCGTCCCCACGGAAGGGGTGAAGATTGCCTTCAAACGAGATGGCATAAGGTTTGGGCGGCTTGTATTGCGCGGATGCGAAGCCGTGAAAGTGGACATTTTGCGTGTTTTCGCGCCCATAGACGGCCACCTTGTGCGCCAGCAGATAAGGCCCCCAGGCAGGATCGGACTTCCTTGGGTTGAAGAAGTGGGTCGCCCCGCGGATTTTGCTTTCAAGCCCGTTTGCACGAGCGGCCACGTAGTCACGAGTGATGGCCAAGATTTCAGACGTGGGTGAGGGCAGTTTTGTCCAATCGCCGATGCCGTTCAGCGCGGAGAATTGAAACGGGCGCTCAATCTCCTTCTGGATGGATTTGGCGAACTCCTTGGAGGGATAAACCACACGGTTGAAAATGGTGTCGATGACCGCGTGGACTCCGCCTTTGAGCTCCGTGTCGCCGAAGCTCTTGAAAATCGCCACCTCGCTTTGTGACACTGCGGCGAGAGCCTTCACATCCTCTTCGCTCACGGTGATGACCGGTCCGTCGAACTTGCCCGTAAAGACCGGCGCATCGGGTTTCTTGGGCAACTGTTCGGGAAGTTCATGACCGCTGATCTCGCGGGTTTCCTTGAACCCGGCATCCAACCTATCGGCACATGTCCCCACAAGCTTGCCGACAGTGGGAGCAGCGAAAAGATCTACGCGATGCTGCTTCAAGCTCTCCAAGGCTGCCGGATCGTTCTCAAACAGTGGGCCCAGTACGCCAGCTAAAGGGGCGGCGGCATTCGCCTTCTCCGCCTTTAAAACTGCTGCAGCAGCTTTG
>JBCDIP010000421.1:0-3780 GCA_038748855.1 Pseudomonadota bacterium | reverse complement strand
GGGGGCCCCGGCGCGGCCGGGCACGCCTTCCGGGCCGCGGCCGCGCCCGCACTCGGGCCGGTGGACATCCTGGTGAACTCCGCGTGCACCAGCATCCAGAGCCTCATCACAGAGCATTCCGAAGCCGATTGGCTCACCGTCATCAACACCAACCTTAACGGCGCCTTCCGTATGACCCGCGCCGTGTTTCCCGGCATGATGGCGCGCGGTTGGGGCCGGATCATCAACATCGCCTCAACAGCCGCCCGCACTGGCCATGTGGAATATGCCGCCTACTGCGCCTCCAAGTCAGGCCTGGTTGGACTGACGCGGGTGACCGCCCTTGAAGGCGCTCCCCATGGGGTCACCTGCGTGGCCTTGAGCCCCACCTGGGTGGAGACCAAGATGATGCGCCAGAGCATGGAGCTTCTGGCCAAGGAAGATCCAACCGGGCGCAGCGCAGACGACATGTGGGAGGAAACCCGCCAGCGCAATCCGCAGCAGCGCGTTGTGCAGGTGAGCGAGCTTGCCGCCATGGCCGCCTTCCTGTGCCGGGACGAGGCCGCCGGCATCACTATGGAAGATATCCAGGTCAGTGCAGGGGCGTTCTGGTGACGGTGGAAGGCCGATATCAGACGGTGGCGGACAAATGGTATGAGGTCCACGCCATCTCCGATGACATCAGCCTCATCCGGGAGACCCATGTGGCCACCTGGCTGCGCTGCAATATCTGGCACGTGCGCGGGCGCGACAGAGATCTTCTCATCGACAGCGGCATGGGCGTGCTTCCCTTAAAGGCGGAGGTGGCGCAGCTCACCGAGAAGCCCGTAATCGCCGTCTCCAGCCATGCCCATTTCGATCACATTGGCTGCGCCCATGAGTTTGACTGCCGCTTGGGCCACAAGAGCGAGGCCCATATTCATGCCGCGCCGGACGAGTACAACACGGGCGGCTGGGATGCCTTCGTGCGGGCCGAGACGTTTTTGGCCGCGCCCTACGAGGGTTTCGAAGCCAGCCACTACACCGTCAAGGCGGCACCGCTCACCGGCTATCTGGACGAAGGCGATGTGGTGGATCTGGGAGACCGCCAGTTCGCCATCTTCCATCTGCCGGGCCATTCGCCCGGGTCCATCGCGCTTTATGAGACAAAGACCAAAACCCTTTTCTCAGGTGATGTGGTCTACAACAACGATCTGTTTGATACGGTCTATCATTCAGACCGAGCGGTCTATCGGGAGAGCCTGCAGCGTCTGAGAGAGTTGCCGGTGGATGTGGTCCATGGCGGCCATTATGATTCCATGGGCCCGGACCGCATGCGGGAGATCATCGATGGCTATATGGAGGGGCGCTTCCGCTTAGATGACCCGGAAGCCTGGGTCAGCGCGCGCCTTTAAGCCCGCCCTACTGGCGCTTCGCCATCTCCTCAAACACGGGCTCAAACAGGCCCGCAATCCATTCCGCCCCACTTGCCGTGAGATGCTGATAGTCGTTGTAGAGCGTGATTGAGCCATCCACCACTTTGCAGCCAGCCTCAGTACAAAGGCGTGCAGCAGGGTCCAGCCGCACCACGTCCGGCTCCTTTGCCAGTTTGTCAAACTGTGACACCACATAGCTCTGCCGCGCCAGATGTTCGTCAAGCGGCAACGCAATGTCTGCAGGATCGATCCCCGCGGCCACACCGCGGGCCAACAAGGTCGGCACCAGCGCGTTGTGTTCGGGCACCTGCTCCACCAGGATGACGCGGGCGCCGGCCTGACGCAGCGCCTCGAACGTTTTCTCAAGACCTTCCGCGAAAGCTTTCTGGCTGCTCTCCCGGGTGCGGTCTTTATGACTGGCGCTGCCGATGAAGGTGCGCTTCGAGGACTGGACACCATCTTCATTGTGGCCATCGGAATAGACCGTCCAACGTGCAAGCAGAAAGACCGTTTTGATCTTGTTGTCGGCAACCAACTTGGCAACGGTGTCGTTGAACGCCGGGCACTGGTGCCGCCGTGTCCGATCAATCCTGTAAGCGCTCAGCAATGGCGGGCACCCGCCATAGCTGGCAAACCATCCGGGCACACCATAGCGATCAGCCAGCGCGGTGAAGGCCGGCATGATGGCATCGGCATGACTGTCGCCCCAGACCATGAACCAAGGCTCGCCCTCGCTGGGCCCGAACCGGCACGGCGGCGTGGTGGCCAGTTCAGCTGGTTTGCGGTGATGGCAGCCCTTTGAGCGTGGGTTGATGTCTTCGCGCGCGCTGGCGAAGCGGCGCACCTCTGGAGACCAGCGCTCCGGGAAGCCGTTCGTCACATGGCCCGAAACACCCGCGCCGGTGAGCAGAAGGCCGGCTGCAAAGCAGGCAGGCGCAAACTTGCGCACATTGGCAAAGGCGCCGGTCTTGCGCCGGAAGGGTTGCTCGACCCACCGCCAAGAGGCCCAAGCCGCTACGAACGACAGCACGACAAGAGCCCACATCACCGCAGCCGGAAGCTCCCCGCCGGCATGATATTTGGCGAACACGATGAGCGGCCAATGCCAGAGATAAAGCGAATAGGAAATGAGCCCAACCCAGACCAGAGGCTTGAAACTCAAGATGCGCCCGCCGATGGTCTCGCCCTGACCGTTCGCATAGATCAGCAAGGCGGCCCCAACGCACGGCACGGCCGCCTGCCAGCCGGGGAAATCGGTGTCGGCTGTGTAGGTGAAAATGGCCACCAGGATGAGCCCCAGCCCCAGCACCGACAGTCCGTTCAGCACCTGCTTGTTGCTGATCATTGGAATGACTCCCAGCGCCAGGATCGAACCGATCAACAGCTCCCAGGCGCGGCTGGGCGATAAGAAAAAGGCATAGACCGGGCGGTACCCGGTGGCCCAGACGCAGAAGGCAAACGAAGCCAGAGTGGCGAGAATGACCAGCGGGCCCAGATAGCTCCGCAGAAACCGCGCCACGAACATCAGGAACAACGGGAAGACGATGTAGTACTGCTCCTCAACCGCCAGGGACCACGTGTGCAGCAGGGGCTTGATTTCCGATGGCTGGGCGAAATAGCCACTCTCGTCCATGAAGAGGAAGTTGGAGACAAACAGCATGGCTGCCGTCAGCGATCGGGCAAAGTCCTTGAAATCCAGGGGCACGAACAGCCACCAGGCAGCCACAATGCAAAACAGGCACATGGCGAACAGCGCCGGCAGAATGCGCCTGGCCCGGCGCTCATAGAATTTCAGGATGGAGAAAGAGCTGGCCTCAATCTCGGAATGGATGATGCGTGTGATCAAAAACCCTGAGATCACAAAGAACACATCAACGCCCACATACCCGCCGGCAAACGCACCAATGCCCGCATGGAAAAACAGCACCGGCAGGATGGCTACGGCGCGCAATCCATCAATGTCAGGACGGTATGTGTGCATAAGGGCCCGGAAGGGTTATGGAACGTTCCCGGGCCTTGTCTTAAGTGCGTGCACCTTGAGTGTCGAGCACTTTCCGGTCACATGGTTGAGCGCGTGCCCGGCAAGCCACCTAGAGCTTCTTGAAGACCACATCCTTGGCCACGTAGACCGGGCCATATTTGATGACATAGCTGCACTTGGTCTTGCCTTTGAACCAATTGCTCAGCCGGATACAGAGCTTCCGGTCGCGCAGCCACCACTTGCCCTTGTCGGAGAACAATCGATACTTGCCGGTGATCATGCCGTTTGGCGATGCGGTGAAGCGCACCTTGTACTTCTTGAACCTTGCCATGAACGTGCCCGGGAAGAGCTGGGCCAGGCCCGCTTTGGTCACATACTCCCCTGCAGGAAGGGGCTTGGCCGACT